>NZ_JBHYXD010000007.1:88999-168937 GCF_042751995.1 Streptomyces sp. NPDC059371
CCAACTTGCGCCCCGGGGGCGCCCCCCCCCCCCCCCCCCGCGCCCCGCCCCCCCCCCCCCGCCCCCCCGCCCCGCCCCGTCCCGGGGCACGGATGGCCCACCCCGTCCCAGGGCACGGATGGCCCGCCCGTCCCAGGGTCACAGATGACCCGCCCGTGACCATGTCCTGTCGCGCCGCGTCGCGTCCGCCGGGGTGGACCGCGTGTCGGCCGACCGTGACGCTGTCGGCGCCGCCGCCGTCTGTGGTAATCGATCTGCATGCCCAAAAAGGCTCCACCGGACGCCGACGACCAGGACCGGCCGCCCACCGCGCGGTCACGGATGCGTGCGGCGCTGCGCGACTCCCCGGTCGGCCGGGGATGGCGGCACGGCAAGGACATCGAACTGGGTCAAAGGTCGCTGGGCTTCGCGGCCCTCGGTTTCCTCACCCTGGTGCCGCTCCTGATCGTCGTCTCCGCCGCCGATCCGGCGCACAGGCAGGGGTTCGCCGAGTGGCTGGGGGACGGCCTCGGCGTGTCGAGTGCCGCCCGGGACGAGGTCGCGCGGCTGTTCGCCGGGCCCGCGCAGGTACGGCAGACCACGACGGCCTTCGGTCTCGCCGCCCTCGCCGTCTTCGGCCTGAGCTTCGGCGCCGCGGTGCAGACCGGCTACGAGAAGGTCTGGGAGCTGCCCGCGGCCCGCTGGCACGCGAGATGGCGCCAGGTCCTCTGGCTGGCCGTGCTCATCGGATCGATCTACGTGACCGCGACGACCACGCTGTGGCGCCACTCGGCCGCCGGAACGCTGGCCGCGGGCCTGAGCGTCGTCCTGTTCTTCTGGTGGTCGCAGTGGATGCTGCTCGGCGGCAGGATCGCCGCCTGGGCCCTGCTGCCCGGCGCGGTGCTGACGGCTCTCGGCCTGCTGGGGCTCCGGGTCTTCTCGCGTTTTGTCTTCTCGCCCCTGATCGCCTCCAGCACCGTCTCCTACGGCCCTTTCGGCACCGTCCTCGTCGTGCAGTCCTGGCTGGTCGGTGTCGGCGTCGTCGTCTTCGGCGGCGCGTTGCTGGGGCGGCTGACGCACGAGGAGATCACCACCGCGACGGAGAGCCTCCTGCGCCGGGCCCGGCATCGCAGGCGGTGAGTCCGGGCGGCCGCTCCTCGAACTCCGGCTCCCGCCAAGTCAGTTGGGCGCGCCGGCCGGAACGGTGACCTCCTTGCCCGGCGGGGGTGCCGCGGACGGCTCACGGTCCCAGCGCAGGACGAGGATCGTGGCCGGTACCGCGATCAGGGCCCAGACGACCACGGTCATGACGACAGCCGTCCAGGTGTCCCAGAAATGCCCGGCGCAGATCGCCGCGACAAACGGCAGGGCTATCACGCCCACAGGCGTAGCCCAGCCCAACGGGACCCGGGGAACGACAGGGCGGCCGGTGGCGAGGAAGCGGGCCCGGCGGGCGCTGCCGAAAGCTGCGACGAAGGCCAGGGCCGCCGACCAGACGACGACCAAGGCGGCCCCGATGAAGGTGATGGGGCCCTCGTCCGGCAGTCCCGCGGGGCGCTCGCGCACTCCGCCCTGGTTGACGGAGACCACGTCGTTCCGCCATGTGGTGACGTCCACCCGCTCCCCCGGCTGGATGAGTTCGGAGAGGTCGTCGTGCGCGCCGAGGTCGATGGGCTGATCGGCGGGGGCGGGAACCGGTGGTCGCAGCCATAGGCGGAAGGCCTTCGACTTGCCGCTCCTGACCGTCCGGGCGGAGAGGACCGTGCCGCTGATCGTGCGCAGGCAACTCGTGCCGTCGTCCCGCACCCCGGCTTCACCGGCACACGGCCGGGCGTCCCGGAAGGCGGCTTCCGTGGCGACCTTTCCGGGGACGTAGAGGCTCGGCCCCACCGCCACCGCCGACAGGACCAGTCCGAGCAGGGTCCACGCTGCCGCGTGCCACCACTCCTGCCGGATCCGTGCCGAGAGCCACCGGTCCCTCGTCTGCGCAGCCACTGCTGTGTCTCCTTCGTTCCGGAGCATTGGGTCACACGCGTCCGGTCGACCGACACGGCAGGTTCCGGAAGCGTCGGCCCCGGGCTGAACTGCCGGATCCCGGCAAGATCGAGGGTGCGGGCCGGGCCGGACCCGACCGGCGGCGGCCGCGGCCCGACCGGCGCCCCGATCAGCCGGAGTTGTAACCCCAGCGGGCGTGGCCGTCCCTGCCCATGAAGCACTTCGCGGGGCGCCCGTCGGCCGTGGTCGCGGTGGCACCCACGGGAGAGCAGTACTGCCCGAACCCGATGCCGGACCCGCTGCCCGTGCCGCCGGTGCTTCCGCCCGAGGTGCCCGAGGAACCGCCGGAGGAACCGCCCGTGGAACCACCGCCGGCGCTGCTGCCTCCAGACGTTCCGCCCGCCGTGGTGGAGCCGCTCGTGCCCCCGGTGCGCGGCTTCGGCTCGGGTTTCGGCTCGGGCTTGGGCTTGGGAGTGGGCTTCGGCTTCGGACTGGGCTTCGGGCTTGGCTTGGCGCAGGGGTCGCCCGGACCGATCAGCCACAGGTCGGCCCGCGTCGACAGCGTGACCTCGCGGTCGGGTTCCGGCTGCTGGCGGCACACCCGCCAGTCCTCCAGGTCCCGGGTACTGCCGCCGAGCCGCTCGCCCGTGTGCGCGTGCCAGGCGGCGGTGTACGTGAACCCCAGGTCGTCCAGGGTGCCTGAGGCCGCGCCGTAACTCTCTCCCCTGAGGTCCGGCATGACCACCCGTCGGGGGGCGAGGAGGCTCGTCGGGCACACCTCCCTCTCGGGGACCGCGTAGAGCGTCAGAGCGCGGACGGCCGGGCGGACCTCTTCCTTTCGAGAAGGCGTCTGGAAGCAGACCTTCCAGCCGGGCTCCGAGTCCTTCACCGGCCGAAAGGACGAGGAGGCGTCGGCCGTAGTGACCGACATCCAGGACTGGCGTCGTGCGTCCGCGACGGCCGTGGTGAGGGCCGTTCCCTTGAAGTCCCGCACCACCACTGAGCGGTCGGCGCGGGCGGGAGCCGATGTGCCGTGTCCCACGCCCCAGGCGGCGGAGAGCATCGTGGCCACGAGCATGCAGGCGAGGACGGGGCGTCTGTGGGCCCATGCCAACACACGCGCTCCGCCGCGCGGGCGGGCGAAGGAGCCGGCGGCGGGCAGGAGTTCACCCCGCGCCGCGAGGAGTTCTCCCTCGGGATCGAGCCGGGACCCGTGAAGCCCGTACTCCTTGCCGTCGACGACGATCAGGGTGGAGTCGAGGATGCCGTGCTCGCGGCGAAGGATGGACAGGGGTTCGGCGACCCGTGCCGCCTTGGGGGATATGAGACCGCGGAGAAGGACGAGTCCGCTGTCGGTGAGCGCGGCATAGCCCCAGCCGCAGTGGTAGAGGGCCCGGACGGATTCGCCGGGTCCGAGTTCCGCGAGCAGCGCCTTCCTGTGGTCGTCGGGCAGCGACAGCTTCTCGCCGGAGACGACCGCGGCCAGGCGGGGATCGTCGGCGAGAGAACCGGGGGTCTCGCGGTCGGTCCCCTGCACGAATGCGCCGGACGCGTCGATCCGCGACCCCCACACGGTGATCCGTCGTCCATTCACGGACAGGTCCACGCGCGACGCGGCCCCGTAGGCGGGGCGCAGAACCACCAGGGGCCTCGCGATCCGCGAGGGCTCCTCGCCGCTCAGCAGGATGAGAGCGCGATCGGTGAGAGCGGCGTACCCCAGCCCCTGGTGGTAGAGGGCCAGCACCGACTCCCCGGACCGGAGCGTACGGAGCAGGGCCTCCGCCTTGGGGAGCGGAAGGGCGACTTCGCGGGCGGCCACCTCGGCGGTGCGCGGGTCGTCACGCAGCCGACGCTGCGCGGGGGTTGGGGACATAGGCGGAGAATAGCCGCTGTCGATCTTCGGCAGAGATACCGCCCCCTGAACCGATGCACGGCCGTGACCTGCACAGATGCTGTACGGGGAGAGAGGTCAGCCGATCAGTTCCGGCGTGAGCCGGTGATACCGCACCAGGAGCACGTTGAGCGCCGCGATGATCAGGACCGCGGCGGCGATGGCGAGCAACGCGCGGCCGGTCCCCCACGGCGTGATGAGTGTGCCGAGGGCGCCGCCCGCGAAGATGCCGACGACGGTGGCGATGAGCCGGGGACGGATCGTGTGCCGCTCCGGAGTCGCGGGGACGGCCCCGCTGAGGCCGTGGATGAGGCGGACCAGCGACACCTGGACGAGCAGGGTGGGCATGCCGGGAACGGCCGCGCGCAGTGCGGTGTCGGCGCGCAGTCCCATGGCGAAGCCGACGATGGCGATGACCAGGTTGTCCGGGTGATCGGTGAGCGAGCCGGAGCCGTGCCGCCACAGCGCTGTCGCGCCGGCGAGCGCCAGCAGTACCCCCTCCACCGCCAGCGCGGCAGCGAACCAGTGCCGGTGGTGTGCGACGAGACCCTTGGTGGCCAGGGCACCGGCCAGGGCTCCCAGGATGAAGGCGATCAGAGCGATCGCTGGGCGGGCCACCGGCACCTGTCCCTCACCGGCGACGGCGAAGGACAGGAACAGCACGTTGCCCGTGGCCAGAGCGGTGAAGACGTGCCCCATGGTCAGGAAGCTGACCGCGTCGGCGGCGCCCGCCAGGACGGTGAGGGTCGCCATGACGACGGTCCGTTGGCGTTCGCGTTGTTCGGCGGACGGTCGCGGTGCGGATTCTTCACTCATCCGGACAGTCTCGGCAACGGCGACTTCACAGCCGAGGTCCCCGGGCCGACACGCGCCGACCGTGCCGCCAATGGACGGTGTGCCGAGGCGCGCGGTCGGGGTGCGTAGGGGCGGGCTGTTCGCCGGGCCTTCATCGCCGGCGCGGCCCGACCGGTGCCCGAACTGTGCGAGCACCGGTTCACCGAGCGGCAGCACATCCAGGTCGTGCACCGCATCGACCCGCGCGTTGATGACGGCGGCCATGGAGACCGGGTCGGGGAAGTCGACGATGAGCACGATGTCGTCCTCCCCGAAGGCGAAGTACATGGCCTCGACCTGCCCGCCGAGGTCGGTGACGACATGGTCGACGGCGGCGCGGCGGCCGCTGACGCGTTCCTTGAGCAGCCCCTGTGCCCTCGGGTGTGTAGGTGGCCTGGATGAGGAACTTCGGCATAGGGATGTTTCCCGCCCGTCGCTTGTCCGGTCTGCAATGGCCTTACCGCTGTCACGGCGGCAGCCACTCGCGGAACGGGGGATTCACTTGTTGGAACCCGAACTGATGAATGAGACGGAAAGTGAGGCGGGCACGGCGGTCGTTGTCAGTACTGCCTCGTACTGGGCCGTATTCGGCTGTTTGGCCAAAGAAACGAGATGCCGTGCCGCGCGTCGCGAGCGTCACAGGTCTTCGACCTGTGATCATGGAGCGTTCATTAAAAGTGATCGCCAAGGAGCTCCAGGTCGCGGGGGCCGATGTGCCGCTGCCGTGTGGCGTTCGCGGTAACGCGCTGTAGGTGATGTGGTGAACTGGTTGACCTCGCTGCCGGCGGTGGTGCTGGTTGTGGGCGGGCTCCTACTTTCCTTACTGGTCGCGGCCGTGGCGCGGGTCGGCGTCCGGGCGCTCGTACCGGTCGAGGAACGGGATCGGGTGCCGCAGATCGCCACGCCCCTGATGCCGACACTCGGCGCCGCCTTCGCGATCTTCGCGGCACTCACACTGGCCAGCGAGGCCGGCTACCTGCGCGCAGCCGAGGGGCTGGTGAGCGACGAGGCGGCCGCGGCCTCCCGCCTGGCATGGGCGGCGACAAGTCCGCGAGTCCAGTCGGAGCCGATCCATGCGGCACTGCTGGACTACTTGCAGAACACGCGTGCCAGGGAGTGGGAGGCTCCAGCAGCGGCATCCGGTGACGACCCCGCCACCGCTCGCGCGATCGCACGGCTGGAGCGGAGTGTGCGCGCCGAGGCGGCCCGGCCCGAGGTGGGAACCCCGACAGGCACGGAGCTGGTGGCTTCCATGGACGGTGTCACCAGTAGTCGTCGCGCCCGCGTTGCGGCCGCCTCGCGCGATGTTCCCGCGCTCTACGTCGTCACGCTTGTGGTCAGCGGACTGGCCTTGATCGTGAACTCCGGCGCGCTGGTCTTCCGCAGCAGCCTGCGAACGTCACTGCTGATCGTAGGTGTTGCGAGTGTGGTCGGGCTGAGCCTGGCGTTGCTCTTCGCACTCAGCGCGCCCTGGAGCGGACCGTTCATCGTCAGTGGGCATCCACTCGACGCCATCATCGGGAACCTGAAGTCCGGCTTCTTCGACGGCGGGCCGTAGGCGGCGGGCGCGATCAGTACGCCGACAACTGATCACCGGCTGCCGTGACCTGCGGGTTGCCCGAGGAGTCGATCCCCGCTGTTCCCCGTGGTTCCCCGCACGATCTGGCACGCACCTGGCACGTGAGCCCTCGGTCGGTTGCGGCCCCGCAGTCGTTGGCCAGGTGCTTAGAAGGCGCCTGGCGCGTCGCGCGCAGCACCCTCTCTGACCTGTACCACTACCCCACCGTGGCGCCCTGTCGGCCAGGCATCGACACGCATTCGACACGGCCCGGGGTTCGCTACGGTCGCTGGTAGACCTCGGGGTCGAATCCCTCCCCAGGCGACCCGCTCGCTCGTGGTTGTGATCACCTCAATCTGGCAAGGTGGCCGCATGACAGCGCAGGCGGCCCTCAAGGCGGCGCTCAGGGACATCGTTGGACCAGCGGCGCGCACCGCAGGGTTTAAGGGTTCGGGGTCAACCTGGCGATTGACCAACTCGCAGGGCGACTGGGCGGTCGTGAACGTGCAGTCGTCCTCGTCGAGCACGTCTCGGTCCGTGCGCTGCGTCATCAACCTGGCTGTGGCGCCCGTCCCGTGGCTGGACTGGATGAGAGAGTCGCTCGGATCGCTGCCGAAGTCGATCAATGAATCGCTTGGGTTGTACCGCGCACGGCTTCATCCGAATGGCACGCCCGCAGGACGCGACTGGTGGTGGGAGATCAGTAACGAACGCGATGCCCGCGCCGCTGCGGCTGACATGGTCGTGCAGCTCGCCGATCATGGCTGACCAACGCTTACCCGGCTACTGGACCGGCAGGCACTACTCGGCTCGATCCGCGCGGGCGATCTTGGGCACATGAAGTCCGGCCGCTTCGACGTGTTCTTCGCACGAGCCGAAGCTCTGTTTATCGCCGAGGACGGACCGAGTACCCGTTTGGACGAGCTCCTGGATCGCGCGACAACGATCGCCATCCCGGCTCAGAAGGCAAACGCTGACAAATTCGCGGCATGGGTCCGCTCTCGCGCCGTGCATGTAAGTTGATTCCGGCGGTGGCAAACCAGACCGGACCAGTTAAGTCCGTTTCTGGTAACGGCCTCGTCCGGGTCGGGTGAGGAGGCCTTGGCGGGTGAGGCTGCCTATGTCCGTTGTCGTTGATGTCACTTGGTGATGTCACGAGCCGGTGTGCTCTGCAGGTGGAGCCGCACTGCGGCGCGCAGGGCTTCGAGTTCTGTTTGGGGAAACGGCCGGCCCCACTGAGACTCGTAGGCCGCCTCTCCCACCTCGTGAGTGAGTCGATCGAAGGCGCGCACAGCTGATCGCGCCAGAGCCATGACGGTATGCCGAGCAGACCAGAGAACGACCCCTGAGCTGTCTGGTGCCTGGTAGTCGTCAGCCCTGAGCAGGCGAATGTCGACGTCGGGTCCGTCTCGATGGAAGAGACATCGATAAACCTCCGGTTCCCCCTCCAACTCTGCGCGTGTGTCGTTTCCGCCCAGGACCAGCCGGGCAATGGCATACAAGAACTGCTCGGGCCCGTCAGTGACGTACGAGGCCATGACCTCTACCTCGCCGTGCTCGTCGGCCACCTTGATAAAGGCCCAGCCGTGACTGTGCAGCGTCCACGTGATCGATAGTGACTTCAACTCTCCCCCTTTGAAGTCGACCCTATGGCCCAGGGCACAGGGGGCTGCCAGGGACATCAACTTGGGAAGCTGAGGTCATTTACGGTGGGTTCGAGCGCTGAGCTGGGCGAACGCACGCGACACGGCCTCGTCAGCGTTGGCCCTTTTGCCGTGGTTCCTCGTCTTTCCCCGCCTGATCTGGTGCGCTTGTGGTGCGGCAGGAGTGCCAGCCTTGGACCTTGGCCACCGCTGGCGTCGGGCTTGGGCGCCTATGACCTCCTGCGCCGACCACAGCCGATCCGGTTCGGTGAGAGCGGCATGAGCCACGGAGACTCCAAGGTCGACAAAGGACTGTCAACCGCAGGCAACTGGCTGACTACGTCGGCACCTTTGAGTATGTGTACTCACGCGTGGCATGTGCTGGCTCGGCAGGCTGGGCCGCAGACAATCGGCAGCTCGGCGACCGCGAACAGAGCGGGGTGGGTATGAAGCGCGGGAAGGAGCCGTCAACCGGCCGACAGATGGTGATAGGCGCGGCATTGCTCGTCAGCGACATCGTCGTCATCGTCGGGCTGCTGTTCGGCTATGGATTCGCGGGATGGTCCGACGACGGGAGCGACACAGTCGAGGCGCAGATGTTCGCCTGGCGGACTACGTGGTGCCTGGCCGTCGGCGCCGTGGTTACGGGTGGGGGTCTTCTGGCCTTTCGATGGCGAATCCCCAGTGCGGTGCAGATCATCGTTCTGGGGATCGGGGCATTCAAGTTCCACGCCCTCGGCGCCCCTCACTAGCGCGCGGCGCCAGGTCCTCCGAGTCGCGGGTACCGGTGGGACGGCGATAGCCGGCACACGGCTTGGAGGCACTGCCTTGCGCCCGGAGCGGGGCCAGCAGGGACGGCCCGAGCGTGAGTGTTACGTGCTGAACTATGCCGCGTAGACCAGTACGTAGAACAGCAGGGCCGCGACTCCCATGAGCGCAAGCGGCAAGATGATCACTGCCGTGATGATCTGGAGGGAGATCAGCAGACGGTCCGCTGCCGTGAGCGGCTCCCGCAGCAGGTTTTGATCATTCATGTATCTCCCCTTTGACCGCGCTGTTCAGCGGTGGTCGGCGGAGTCTAGATGACTGAGCCACTTCGACCGGTCGGCACCCTCTCGATGCGAACTATGGGCGCGACGGTCGCTGAGGTCTACCGAGCCACTCACCCGGTGCCCTAGGCGTACGGAGGGTCGATGACGGCCGAGGCGGTTGCTGTACTTCCGTGCTGCATAGCACGGCAGCTCAGCCGGATCATGTCCACCGGTGGGGAAGATGACCTCGTCCGGGTGCTCGATCGAGGAGGTCTGACTTGCACGGTTACTGGGATCCGCTGCCCACCGCACGGCAACTCGTCATCGCTGCGGAACCGACGAGGGAAGTCTTCTCAGGCGTCTGGGCGGAACGGAATTGGCGCAACGTCCCAGGCCCGTTCTATGGTGCGGCCACCGACTCCATGGCCATTGGCCGGCTGGCCGCACCGCACCATATTGCCTACGACGACGACTACGGGGGCGGCTTCGGAACGGAGTTCGTCCACCGCCAGCCCGTGAGCGAAATGGAGACCGAGACAGTGGTTTCGGCTGCCTGCCTGGAGTTGTACAGCGGTTACGGCTGGGACGGCGACGACCACTGGACCCCTGACACTGTCCGCGCATGGTGGCGCGACCGAGGCCGCGTTCGCGAGTGAACGCTGGCCATCGCGGCCGCCTGGGGCGCCGGCACCCACCCCGGCTGGGGCAGCAACGGGTCCGCCCAATTCCGGGGGCACTATCTCGACGCCGCCCAAGGCCACCTGGACTTCGTCGCCTACATCGACAACGGACTGCAGCCATATCTGCGCGGCTACACCTTCTGGCTGGACCAACGCCGCGCACCCCGCCGCGGGGAGGCCGTGCCAGCCCTCTAACGCCGTGTGCTGCCTGCCTTGCTTCCCTTTGAACCGGCCCTTCGCCGCAGCCCTCGGCAGGATTCTCCCGACACCCGCTTCAGGAGAGCGGTGCGGTGATCGTGCCGCTGAGCTGGGGCTTCGGTACCTGGTCAGGCGGCCGAGAACTCGACCGCGAGACAACCGCGTTGACCATGGCTGACCCCTGTATCCGGCACGGCGGTGGCACGGACCCCAGCCGACGGCAGCCAGCCACGGCGGCGGGTGCGCCGACCGATCACGCACGCGTGTGCCTCGTCGCGCCCTCACCGGTCTCGGCCACGCTGTCCGGGTTCGTCGTCGAGCAGAGCAACCGGCCACGCCACCCCGTGACGACCGCCGGAGCCCTTCAACTTGGGAAGCCAAAACGCCGCTTCTTATGGCTCTGGTGAGGGCTGGGCGGCCCGGGGAAAGCCCAACTCGTCCAGCAGTGCGCTGAAGAGGTCCTCCGCGAAGGTCTCCTGCGAGCGTAGTAGCTCTTCGATCCGGGACTGCTGCGTTGTGGCTGGGATGCCGGCCGCTGCGGCCCAAACGAGGGCGCCTTCAGCGTCGGCCGGAACATCCATGTCGAGCTCCGCGTGCTTGCGCCTCACAGCCTCGTTGAACTCGGCTGTGCCCACCCACAGGCTCACGTCGTCCAGGTCCTCCGGCTCCTCGGTGAGGAGTGCCGCAGCGTTGTCCAGATTGAGCCACGCCTGCCAACGCTGCCCGTTGGTTCCCAGCCCGGTCACGAGGGCGATGTCGCTGCCAGAGACGTCTGCGACGCAGGCTGGTCCGCCGGTCCATCCGACCAGGGCGGACAGGTAGTCGTCCTCCCATAGTCCATGATCGAACTGGAGGGTCTGCCAACCGCCCGGTCGCGGCCACCACGCATGCACGGTGTCCTTCAGCTCCTGATCGATGCTGTCGAACACGGGGGCTTCCAGCAGCGGACGCTCGCTACCGGCAAAGACCAGGTGACCCGAAAATCCCACGGGACCTCCTCCTTTGAGACGTTGCGCGCACCCTATGGGTTGCCACCGACAGAGCAGGCTTGGGCCGGCTCGGCTGCTGAGTCGGCGGTAGCCGATGGGAGCGGCGACTGTGCCGACGAAAGCGAGGAGGTGCTCGGCCTTGCGCGCGTAGCGGCGGTGCGGGTGTCGGCGTCTGGCGAGCCAGGACACGGTTCTCTCGACGACCCGGGTACGCGGCCCCGCACGGCCGAGTGGACCGGTTCGCAGCTGAGCAGACGCCCCCTCAGAGATCGCCGTGTCACCTCGGCAGCGCCTCGCCCTGGACGGAAGACCCGCGTAGCTGGTTCGGAGGCCTTCCGCTCAATGTGAGGCGGCCGCGGCTTCGCCCGCCTCACCACTGCCTCAGTAGTGGGAGGGACCTCAACAAGTCCGGCGCAGGGCACGCCAGGTGTGGTGTCGGGGAGGGGCCGGTCGGTCCCTCCCCGAGGGCGTCGTCGGTCGTCAGGTCGCGGTGGCGGCCGCCGCCGCGCGGCCCGCCTGGCGGCCGGAGAAGAGGCAGCCGCCCAGGAAGTTGCCTTCCAGGGAGCGGTAGCCGTGGACGCCGCCGCCTCCGAAGCCGGCGACCTCACCGGCCGCGTACAGACCCGGGACCGGGCTGCCGGAAGCGTTCAGGACCCGGCCCGAGAGGTCGGTCTGGAGGCCGCCGAGCGTCTTGCGCGTCAGGATGTTGAGTCGTACGGCGATGAGCGGCCCGGCACCGGAATCCAGGATCTTGTGGGCGGGGGCCGTGCGGCTGAGCGAGTCGCCGACGTAGGCCAGCGCGTTGCGGATGCCCATCACCTGGGCGTCCTTGGTGTACGGGTTGTCCATCTCGCGGTCGCGGGCCTCGATCTGTCGCTGGAGGTCGGCGCGATCGATGAGGTTGTCGCCGGTGAGCTTGTTCATCCCCGTGACGAGGTCGGCGAGCGTGGTGGCGACCACGAAGTCGGCGCCGTTCTTCTTGAACTTCTCGATCGGCTCCGGGCTCTGCCAGATCCGTGAGAGCAGTTTCCACACGTCTTTGTTGGTGAGGTCGGGGTTCTGTTCCGACCCGGAGAGCGCGAACTCCTTGGCGAGGATCTTCTGGGTGGTGACGAACCAGGAGTAGTCGTAGCCGGAGCCCGTGATCGACTTGAGGGTGTGCAGGGTGTCGTAGCCCGGTATGTCGGGGCTGCCGAAGCGGCGGCCCCGCGCGTCGAACCACATCGACGACGGGCCGGGCAGGATACGGATGCCGTGACCGGGCCAGATCGGGTCGTAGTTGCGCAGACCCTCGGTGTAGTGCCACATCCGGTCCGGGTTCACGATCCGGCCGCCGGCCTGCTCGGTGATCGCCAGCATGCGGCCGTCCACGTGCGCGGGCACCCCGGTGACCATGAACTTGGGCGGGGTGCCCAGCCTCTCCGGCCAGTTCTGCCGCACGAGTTCATGGTTGGCTCCGATGCCTCCGGACGTGACGACCACGACCGGGGCGCGCAGCTCGAAGTCGCCCACCACGGTGCGGGAACTGGGCTTTCCGCGCGCCGCGCCGCTGGGTTCCAGGACCGCGCCGCGGACGCCCGTGACGACGCCGCCGGTCGTCACGATCCCGTCGACCCGGTGCCGGAACTTGAAGGTGACCTTGCCCGCCGCCACCGCGGCGCGCACCTTCTTCTCGAACGGCTCGACCACGGCCGGACCAGTGCCCCAGGTGACGTGGAATCGGGGCACCGAGTTGCCGTGTCCGTCCGCGAGACCGCCGCCCCGTTCGGCCCAGCCGACGATCGGGAACCACTGCACCCCGAGCCCGGACAACCACGAGCGTTTCTCCCCGGCGGCGAAGTCCACATACGCTTCGGCCCACTTGTACGCCCAGTGGTCCTGGCCCGTCGGGTCGCCGACGCCCCGGTCGAAGCCGGCGCTGCCGAGCCAGTCCTGCCAGGCGAGATCGCGGGAGTCCTTGACGCCCATCAGCCGCTGCTCGTCGGAGTCGACGAAGAACAGTCCGCCGAAGGACCAGAACGCCTGGCCTCCCAGGCCGGCTTCCGGCTCCTGGTCGAGGAGGAGCACCTTCCGCCCTGCCGCGGCGAGTTCGGCGGTCGCGACCAGGCCGGCCAGTCCGTGGCCGACCACGATCGCGTCCGCGTCCTGCGACTCGGCTCCGAAGGCCGGGAAGGCCTGGGCGGCGAGCGCGGCTCCGGCGATCATCCCGCCGGTGACGGTGAGGGCGCGGCGACGGGTGATGCCCGTCCCGGGCTCGGCTTCGTTCCCACGGCTTGGTGCGGAGACTCCTCTGGAATGCTCCATGGCCGGCCTTTCGTCAAGGGATGCCGGAGGTACGCGAGACATGTGCACGGGGTACCGGCCCAGGATGCCCCGAGGGCTCCCTGCAGGTGTTACCGGCGGTAGCTCATGTGGTTCTCGTTACAACAGCCCTTGATTCAGAGGGAGTTGAGCCATGTTGCGCCAACAGGGATCCGGCACGCCGACCCGAACACGATCGACGTCGCGGCAGGCGGCAGGGGTCCCGCACGCCGACCCATTCACCATCGAGCGACGGCGCGCCGGGACCCGTCGGCGCGATGCGGTCCCCGGCCCGTGTCAGGCGGACCGGACGGCGGCCTCGGCGAGGGCCTCGCGGGCCGCGGTCTCGGCGGCCGCCCGGTCCTGGGGGATCAGGCCGATGCGGGTGCGGCGGTCCAGGAGGTCGGCCTCGTCCAGGGCGCCCTCGTGCAGCACGGCCCACAGCAGCGCGGCCCGCGTGACGGGGTGTCCGGGCACCACGGCCGCGCCGAGCCGGGGGTCCCGGGCGGCGAGGGCGTGGACGGCGGGCGCCTCGGTGCCGTAGCGACGGATCAGATGGCCGGGGGCGGCCAGCGATCCGAGCCGGTGCGGGGCCGCCGCGCCGACCAGCGGCAGGGAGGCGGTCGTCGAGGGGCCGGCGCGCAGCCCCCGGGCCACGACCGCCGCGTCGACGGCGTCCTGGGCCATGCGCCGGTAGGTGGTGAGCTTGCCGCCGACCACGGTGGTCACCCCGTCGTCGGAGGTGAGGACGGCGTGCCGGCGCGAGATGTCGGAGGTGCGGGCGGCCCCTCCCGAGCCTCCGGGCGCGGTGTCGAGCAGGGGGCGCAGCCCCGCGAAGGCGCCGACGACGTCGTCGCGCCGCACCGGGGTGTCCATGGCGGAGCCGACGACGTCGAGCAGGAAGCCGATGTCCGACTCCGGTACGTCGGGCACGTCCGGGAGGTCCCCGTCGACGGGTTCGTCGGTCAGTCCGACATACACGCGGCCGTCGTCCTGCGGCAGGACGAGGACGAACCGGTTGGTCTCGCCCGGGATGGGGATGTGCAGCCCGGCGGGCAGCGGTCCGAACAGGTCGGCGCGCAGCACCAGATGGGTTCCCCGCGACGGGCGGATACGGATGCCGTCGACGAGGTCGCCCGCCCAGACGCCGGACGCGTTGACGACCGCGCGGGCCCTGATCTCACCCTCCTCCCCCGTCAGTTCGTCGCGGACGCGGGCGACGGTCCCGCCGGTCTCCAGAACCCTGACGCGGGTGAGGATCTTCGCGCCGTGGGCGGCGGCGGTGCGGGCGAGCGCCGTGACGAGCCGGGCGTCGTCGGTTACCTTGCCGTCCCAGGACAGCAGACCGCCGCGCAGGCCCGCGGGACGCACCGACGGCGCCAGGTGACGGGCCTCCACCGCGGAGAGGCGGCGCGGCGCGGGCAGGGTGGCGCGGGAGGTGCGGGCCGCGAGGCGCAGGGTGTCCCCCGCCCGGAACCCGGCCCAGGCGAGGGAGGCCTGACCGCGTGACACCAACGGCGTCAGGGGCAGGACGAAGGGCTGGGCGCGTACGAGGTGGGGGGCGGTGCGCTCCATGAGGACACCGCGTTCGACCGCGCTCTCGTGGGCGACGTCGAGCTGCCCGGAGGCCAGGTACCGCAGTCCGCCGTGGATGAGTTTGGAGCTCCACCGCGAGGTGCCGAAGGCGAGGTCGTGGGCGTCGACGGCGACGACGCTCAGGCCGCGCGCGGCCGCGTCCAGGGCGACTCCGGCGCCGGTGGCGCCGAGTCCGACCACCAGGACGTCCACGATGTCGCCGCCCACGGCCTCGGCCAGTTCACGGCGGCGGCGGGCGGCGGAGAGCGAGGATCCGGGCGCCGGGGCCGCCGGGCCGGACGGACTGCTCGTGGGACTCATGGCGTGAGGGTCCTCTCCAGAAGGGTGCGCAGTTCGTCGAGAAAGGCCGTGCTGGTCAGTTCGGGGTCGTCCTCGTCGGTCATGGTCCGCAGCGACAGGGTGAAGGACTGGACCACGAGCAGCACGGCGCGGGCCTGCCTTCTCGTGGGGGCGAGCCGCACCGAGCCGTCGGCGTGCCCCTCCGCCAGGGCGTCGGCGAGGAGTTCCAGGAGGGCTTCCTGACTGGCTCCGCGGCGGTCCAGTACGTAAGGGAGCAGGAGTTCGGGGTCGACGTCGATGATCTTGCGGAAGAGCGGGTGGGCCCGGAAGCCCTCGACGCCGGCCACGAGACCGTCCACGATCTGGGCCCGCGTCGGCTTGTCCGGGTGGGGCTCGGGCATGGCGCGGGTCGCCACGTCGATCCACTCACGGGTCATCAGGTCGCCGACCAGCGTGCGCACATCGGGCCAGCGCCGGTAGAGCGTCATGCGCGAGACACCGGCGCGGCGGGCCACGTCGGTGAGGGTCGTACGCCGGACTCCGACCGCCAGGACGCAGTCGCGTACGGCGTCGAGGACGGGGTCGCCGTCCGAATGCTTGTGACGAATAGGCGTCATGTGTAACAGTGTAACGCCCTGTGCGGCCGTCCGGGAGACGGCACGTCCCGACCGACCGATGAGGACTAGTTCATGGACATGCTGTGGAGTGGCTGGGGCGACCCCGCCAAGGCGGCGCCTTTGCCCGACTCGGTGACCGGCCTGCTGCGGGATCTGCTCGGCGTCAAGCCGCGGGACACCGCCCCGCACGCCCTCGAGGAGATCTCCGTCCCCGAGCCCCCGCCGGCCGCGATGCTGGACGCCCTGGCGGCCGCCGTCGGCGGCGCGGAGCAGGTGCGTACGGACGCGGAGACCCGGATCAGGCACACCCGCGGGAAGTCCACGCCCGATCTGCTGAAGATCCGCGCGGGCGACGCCGGGAACGCCCCCGCGGCCGTCGTGCTGCCCGCCACCCACGACGAGGTGCTCGCCGTGCTGCGCGTGTGCGCCGAACACGGCCTCGCCGTCGTCCCGTTCGGCGGGGGCACCTCCGTCGTCGGCGGCCTCGCCCCGGAGCGGAACGCCTTCGTCGCCCTCGACCTGCGCCGTATGAACGCGATGCTCGGCATCGACCCCGTGTCGCGGACCGCCACGCTCCAGCCGGGCCTGCGCGCTCCCGACGCGGAGGCACTCCTGGCCGAATACGGCTTCACGCTCGGGCACTTCCCCCAGTCCTACGAGTGGGCGACGATCGGCGGGTTCGCCGCCGCCCGGTCCAGCGGCCAGGCCTCAGCCGGCTACGGCCGCTTCGACGAGATGGTCCTCGGGCTCACCCTCGCCACCCCGGAAGGCACCCTGGACACGGGCCGCGCCCCGCGTTCGGCGGCCGGCCCCGATCTGCGCCAGCTCATCCTCGGCTCCGAGGGCGCCTTCGGGGTCATCACCTCCGTCACCGTACGGATCAGGCCGGTGCCACAGACCCGCGTGTACGAGGGGTGGCGGTTCGCCTCGTTCGAGGAGGGCGCCACCGCTCTGCGCCGGCTCGCCCAGGACGGACCGCGTCCCACGGTGCTGCGGCTGTCCGACGAGACCGAGACCTTCGTCGGACTCGCCCAGCCCGATGCCATCGGTTCGGCCGACGGGCCCACGATCGCGGGCTGCACGGCGATCGCCGGGTTCGAGGGGACCGAGGAGGAGACCGCGCGCCGCCGCGAGGAAGCCGCGGTGGTCCTGCGCGCGGCCGGAGGCACCTACCTCGGTGCCGAACCCGGCGAACGCTGGGCGCACGGCCGCTATTCGGCGCCGTATCTGCGCGACGCGCTGCTCGACGCCGGGGCCTTCGCCGAGACCCTGGAGACCGCGACCTTCTGGTCACGCGTTCCCGAGCTCTACGCCGCCGTGCGTGGCGCCCTGACCGAGACGCTCTCCGCCGCGGGCACCCCGCCCCTGGTCATGTGCCACATCTCGCACGTGTACGAGAACGGCGCCTCGCTCTACTTCACGGTGGTCTCCGCGCAGGGCGAGGACGCCGTCGCCCACTGGGCACCGGCCAAGGAAGCCGCGAACGAGGCCGTGCTGAGCGCCGGCGGGACCATAAGCCACCACCACGGGGTGGGAACGGACCACCGTGACTGGTATCTCCGGGAGGCGGGACCGCTGGGCGTCGAGGCCCTGCGGGCCGTCAAGGAACGGCTGGACCCCGACGGCGTTCTCAACCCCGGGATCCTGCTGCCGCTCGACTGACGGCCGCCGCGATGATCCGGCGGCGGCCGGGGGCCGCCGCCGGATCCTCCGCTCCCGCCGGCCACCCCGACGCCGTGCACCGCTTCACCCTCTGCCCGCTCCGTTCCACCCGTCACTGCCCGGAGGCACACCGATGCGACAGTTCACCGCGGTCGTCAATCCCACCGCGGGCGGCTCCACCGGGGCGGCGGCGCTGCTCCCGGTCGCCCGCCTGCTGCGGGAGGCCGGAGCCGGCCTGGAGACCGAGTACAGCCGCAGTCTGGCCCACGCGCGGGAGCTCGCGCTGCGCGCCGGGGAACAGGGCCGGGTCGTGCTCGCCGTGGGCGGCGACGGGATCGCGGGCGGGATCGGCGGCGCGCTGAGCGGGACGGACACCGTGCTGGGCCTGGTCCCGGCCGGGCGCGGAAACGACTTCGCCCGCGCGCTGCGCCTGCCCACCGCGCCCGAGGACCTGGCGCGCGTCCTGCTGCACAGCGAGCCCCGGCGCGTCGACACCATCGAGGTGGAGTCCGCGGTGCACCCGCGCACCGTGGTTCTCGGCAGTGTGTACGCGGGCGTCGACGCGCTGGCCAATCAGCACGCCAACCAGGCACGCGTGCTGCGCGGGGCCGCCTCGTACTACGCCGGCGGTCTGCGCGCGGTCACCGGGTGGCGTCCGGTGTCGTACCGCGTCACCGTCGACGGGGAGGAACACTTCCACCGCGGCTACACCGTCGTGGCCGCCAACTCCGCCTACTACGGCTCCGGGCGCATCATCGCCCCGGCGGCACTGACGGACGACGGCCTGCTGGACATCGTGATGATCCGCCAGGCGCCGCGCCGGCTGTTCTTCACCCTCATGAACGAACTCAAGACCGGCGCGCACACCGCGCGGCCGGAAGTGGTGATCCTGCGGGGCCGGGAGATCCACATAGAGGCGGACCGGCCCGTGCCCTACGGCGCCGACGGGGAGGTCGAGGCCACCCTCCCCGTCACGGCCCGGGTACGGCCGGGTGATCTGGCGATGCTCTTCTGATCATCCTGGCCCGGGCACACCGCCCTTCGTCAGCCCGCGGTGGTCTCTCCGGCCGCGCTGCCCGCCAGCCACTGGTCCCAGCTCAGGTTGAACGAGGCGAAGCCGTTGTCGGCCGGGGCCTTCGCTCGCGGGGAGCCGGTGACGGACACCGGGTCGCCCTGCTTGACCTGGCCGTAGAACCACTTGGCGTCGCCGATGGAGAGGTGGACGCAGCCGTGCGAGCCCCGGGCGCTGCCGCTGCCCGGGTTCGGGTCACCGGTCGAGTAGTGGACGTAGGTCCCGGACTGGGTCAGGTGGACGTCCCAGGGAAGGGTCAGGTCGTAGTAGTTCGCGTCGCCCTTGTTGCAGCTGATGCCGACGCTGCAGGAGGTCATGTGGACCTTCTCCTGCTTGTCGATCACCGCCATCACGCCGTTCCACGTGGGGTATTCGGCGCTGCCCGCGTTGATCGAGAGGGTCCGGACCGCTGCGCCGTTCTTGGTGACCTTCATCGTGTGACCGGTGACGGAGACATCCGCGCGGACGTCGTCGCCGACCGTGAAGTCGTGGACGTAGGAACGCGTGCCGTAGCGGCCGTTGCCGTTCGCGACACCCTTCAGGTCGGCGGTGACCTTCACCTTCGTACCGCTCGCCCAGTACGACTTGGGCCGCCAGTCGGCGCGCCGGTTCCCGAACCAGTGCCACGCGCCCGTCATCGGCTGGGAGCTGGTGACCTTCATGTGCTTCTCGATGCCGGCGCGGGCCTTCTGGGCCACCGGATTGGTGAAGATGACCGAGACCGGCATCGCGACGCCGACCGTGGCCCCGGTCTGCGGCGTGATCGTCTCCAGCAGCATCGGCGGCCCGGCGGGCTTCGATGGAGACGGCTTCGCGCCGGCAGTCGGCTTCTTCGCCCCGGCCTTTCCGTCGTCTGAACTCGCCTTCGGCGTACCCCCGCCGCAGGCGCTGGCTCCCGCCAGCACCGCAACCATGACGAGTGCCGTCGTTATCCCGCTACGTCGCTTCACTTTTACCCCGGCTCACAATCGTGCCTGCCTCACTGCTCTTTTGGACTACGAGTACGGCTCCACGGTTGCAGTGGATGTGTAAAGCGCGATTCAAAACCCGACTCGGGAGGCTCTCGCCCGCACGAATCGGACGGGACGCGCCGGCGGTTCCGCTCACGACGACCGTCCCCGGCGGGTCACCCCTCCAGCTGGCGTGCGGGCGCTCGCAGGCCCCTCCGCACGCCGCCCGGCCCGTACCGCGCCGGCCCCTCGGCACCCTCCCAACTCCCTTACCGTGCCGACCACATGGCTGGTTCCGAGTAGGATGATCGAACACTTGGCCTGCCGCGTTTCCGTGGTGCGATGGGAGCTAGCATGACGATCGACCGACAGTCGTTTCCGCCGCTCGACACCAGCAAGGCGCATCCCGCGCGGGTCTACGACTGGCTGTTGGGCGGCAAGGACAACTACCCGGTCGACGAGGCGGTGGGAGAGAAGCTTCCGCCCGAGGCCAGGGACGCCGCCCGACAGAACCGCGAGTTCATGCACCGGGCGTCCGCCTGGCTCGCCGGCCAGGGCATCGACCAGTTCCTGGACATCGGCACCGGCATTCCCACCCAGCCGAACCTGCACCAGATCGTCCAGAACATCACGCCGTCGGCGAAGGTCGTCTACACCGACTACGACCCGATCGTGCTGCGTCACGCCGAGGCGCTCCTGGTCAGTCGGCCCGAGGGCGTCACCGACTACATACAGGCCGATGTGCGGCGACCTGACGAAATCGTCCAACACGCCCGCCACGTACTGGACTTCAGCCGTCCGATCGCGCTGTCGCTGATCGCGCTGATGCACTTCATCCCCGACGAGCAGGACGCCCACTCCATCGTCCGCAACCTGGTCGACACGCTGCCGTCGGGCAGTTACCTGGTGTTGTCGCACGCCTCCTCCGACGTGTTCCCCGAGCTCTCCGCCCAGGTCACCGCCGAGTACGCGAAGGGCGGCATCCAGCTCGGCTTCCGTACCCGGGCCGAGGTGGAGCGCTTCTTCGAGGGCCTCGACCTCGTCTCCCCCGGCCTGGTGACGGCGACGCAGTGGGCCCAGTCGGGCAAGATACCGGCACCGGCGCCGGAGGACAGCGGCATCTACACGGCGGTGGCCCGCGTTCGCTGAACGGCACGGGGCGGCGGATCGCTGAACGGTACCGGGGGACGGCGGAGGTGCCGCGCCCCCGGCGTTCCGTGCGACGCGGACCGGTATCGCGTCCATGCGGGTGGCGTATGGGGCGGCGGCGAGCCCCTGACGGCATGACGGGCGTTGTGCAGGATGCCAACTCACGCTCCGTCAGAGAGGACGTCCCGTGCGTCGAACCATGCTGTTTTCTGTCTGTGCTCTCGTCGCCGCAGCCGCCACCGGGTTCTTCACCACCAGCGCCATCCGCAACCGCTGACACCGAGACGCCCCGCGCGGCTCCGGCCGGCGCGCGATCGGACGGCGCGGACCCGGCGGCCGCCGGGTGGGACGGCCGGAGCGGCCGTCCCATCCGGGGCATGTGCCGGGGTCGGTTCGGCCGGTTCAGTCCGTCCCACCGTCGTCGGCGCCGGAGCCGTCGGGCGCGCGGCGCCCCAGGCGTATCCGGAGAACCGTTGGGATGACGAGCCACCAGAGGATGTACAGCCCCGCCACGCCCGCGACGATCCAGGGCACGTACCCGTCGTCGTCGGTGGCCGTGCGCAGCACCAGCAGCAGGGCGGCGGTCATGGTCAGCAGCAGGAGCAGCAGGCCGAGCAGGGTCAGCCTGGACGCCCACACGACGGCCTCCGGCTTGATGAAGCGGCCCGTCACGATGCGGTGGAACGCCACCGGGGCGACCAGCGCGCCCACGGCCGTGGCGCCGAGGACGATCGTCACCATGTACAGCGTCTGGTCCGCGTCGGACAGCCGCCGGTAGGACGGCTGGAACACCACGGTCAGCAGGAAGCCGAACAGGATCTGCACGCCGGTCTGGGCCACGCGGATCTCCTGGAGCAGGTCGACCCACTTACGGTCGGCCCGCTCCTCGGGCGACTCGTCGCGCCCGTCCGTTTGTACGTCACCCTTCATCGGCGGTCTCCCTCCTCAGTGTTCGGTGCCGCTTTATGTCCCTCAGCGGCCCAGTGCGTTCTTGAGCTGCTGCTTACTCATGGACGAGCGCCCGTGGACGTCGCGTTTCCTGGCCTCTTCGTACAGCTGATCCCTGGTGGGGCCCTGCGCGCCGGAGTGCGAACGCTCGCCGCCCCGCTGCGACGCCGACTTGGGGTCGCGCAGCGACGCCTTGCTCGCCGTCTCGGACTCGCCCGCCCTGGCCCGTTCCTTGTTGACCGTGCGGGCCGCGATCTCCTCGGCACGCCTCGTGGACTCCCCGCGCTCCCGCGCGCTCTCCTTGATGTGTTCGTACTGCCGCTCGCGCTTGCTGTTCGATCCTGCTGGCATGGTGCACCTTCTTCCTGGACGCGGCCTGTCCGTGGGTGGCATGTACGCGGACATCGAGTACCCGCGATGGTCCGCGGGATCACAGGTCAAGCGGGAACGGGAGCACCACTCCTCGTTCGACAGAACGGGTTCCCGGCGGCAAACCGGCCAAACGGGACCTGGCGACTCCAGGGGAGTCGCGGATCTCCGGGAACGGGGGAAGTCCCCGCGCCGTGAGGGCACGGGGACTTCCCTGCGACAGGGGACACCGGCGGACGGAAGCACCGCGCTTCGCACCGGACGGTGTTCCGCGCGGCCGTCCGTTCACCCCTTCCGGTGGCGGACGGCCAGCCATACGAGGACGGCGGCGCTCGCGGCCGTCAGGATCAGCGCCTGGTTCTCGCGTGCCAGCCGCACCCCCTGGGCCGTCTGCTGCCGCAGCGGTTCCGGGGCCTTCTCCTGCCACACGCCACCGGCCTTCGCGGCCGTGTCCCGCACCTGGTTCGCCGCCTGGGCCGCCCGGTCCCTGACCGGGTCGGGCACCTTGTCCTGGACGGCGTGCGCGGCCTTGGACGCCCTGGCCCTCAGCTCGCCGGCCTTGGCCGCGGCCTGCCCTGCCACCTCGGCGGTCTTCTCCTTGGCCTGCCCGGCCACCTCCACGGTCCTCTCCTTGACCTCGACGCCCTTGTCCTTCGCACGGGCCTTGACATCGGCCTTGTCGGCCAGTGCCTGGACCGTCTCTCCCAGCTCGGCACGGGTCCGCTCGACCTGTTCACGCACCTCGCGGGGTGTCGTGGCCGTCTGCTTGCCGTCGGACGGTTCGCTCATCGGTGGGCACTCCTCTTGATCTCGGCGACGTCGGCCTTCACGTTCTCGATCGCCTGCTCCGGCTTGGGCGGTGCCGCCCGGCCGGCCTGCTTCTTCCCGGTCAGCGCCATGGCGGTGGCGACGGCGCCCAGCACGGCGGTGACGATCAGGGCCGCCGCCCACACCGGCAGCGGTACGGCCAGCGCGGCGATCGCGGTGGCCACGAGGGCCTGAAGGGTCAGGAAGCCGACCACTCCCGCGCCGCCGAACAGACCGCCGCTCTTTCCGTAGCGCCTGCCCTTCTCCTTCATCTCCGTCTGTGCCAGACGGAGTTCGCCCCGCACCAGTTCGGTGAGCTGCTGCGAGGCCCGCTGGACCAGCTCACCCACCGGCTCCGATCCGTTCCCTCGTGTCCCCTCGGCTGTTCCGTCGCTCCGCGCCCGTACATCCGACACGGTGATCACCTCCTGTCCGATTTCGATTCGGGCCGGGGCACTGCGGCGTGCTCCGGCCGTCGCTGAGACACCGGGTACCCCGAACCCGGCCGTCCAGGGCAGGTCCGGTCATTCCCGGTCGGCGAAGACGCCGGTGTCCAGGTGGTCGAGGAGGTCCGCGACATCACGGTGGACCGCCCCGGCACCCGCCTCCTTATGTCATGAGCGGGATGCGTCTGTTTGCCTGCGCGGCCGTGCCGAGCACGCTCCACGCGTACGGCGCGTGTCCTGGGAGCCCAGCCAGGGGAAGCAGTGGTCGGACGTGACGGAGAAGTCGAATCCGGCTCGTTCGGCGCGCACCACTTGGTCGACGAGTTCGCGCGGGCCGGCCTGCTCGGTCATCATCGTGTACCCGATCTGCACCATGCCGCTCTTCTCCTCCGTGGGACGGGTGGCGGAACGTTCGGCGCGGGGCGGTGAACGTCCGCGTACGGCGGCGCCGAGCCGGCGTACGACGGCGCCCAGGGTTCTCCGGCCCCGCGTCGGCCCCGCGTTCTTCGGCCCGGCTACCGTTTGGCCCCGAGCCGCAGGTCGACCTCCTTCTGCCGGTCCCCGGACGCGGTGCCCCGCTCCTGCACGGCGAACGCGCCGTTCAGTGCCTCGCGCAGCAGGTCCACGGCGAGACAGCCGCCCTGCAGCGTCGCGCTGACCGGGCCTTCCAGCGGGGTCGGACCGGTCGGGATGCGGTCGTCGGCGGGCGCGATCTCCGCGGTCCACACCGCGGGACGCGAGCCCGGCGGGTCCTCGGGGACGTCCAGGGGCCGGTCGGTGGGGAACGCCGTTCGCAGCACGTCGATGACGCTGGCGGCGTCCTCCCTGGACGTTCCGGTGAGGGAAACGGTGACCACGGGTCACTCTCCTTTCCGCTGGGGTACGACGGTGTATTGGGGGTCTTGCCGAGGCGATCCCCGCCGCGAGGACGCCGAGCCCGGTGAACAGCTTCTTGATCAGGCAGTTCTCCTCGTCGTCGAGGTTCGCGCCGCCGAGGCCGGCGATACCGGCGATGCCGCCGATACCGCCGATGCCGAGCGTGCGGGCGGTGCGCGGCCCGTCCTTCTCCCACTCCCAGATGCGGCGCCGGGTCTCGACCACTCGATCTGGACGACCTTGTCGTCCTTGACGTAGATCTGCCGGTGACTCCTTTCCGGCAGCCGGGTTCGGTCGGCCGTCGCGGGCCTCGCTCCCCACGTCACCCGCCAGGGCGCTCGCGGCGCGCGAGGGCGTCAGCCGGACGGCTCGTCCGGGACCGGGTGCTCGGGACGGGAGCTGCCCGAGTGCGGGGCGCCCCTGCGGCCGGTGCCCGCCTCGTCCGTGTCGGGGACCTCCGTGTCGGGCTTCTGCGAGCCCTCGGCTTCGCCTTCCGCGCGGCCGCGCTCCGTCCCGAACCGGCGGCTCTCGCTCGGCTGCCGGGGTACGCCGACGATGTCCAAGGGGTCCTCGTCGGGTGCCGCCTGCTGATCGGGAAGGTCCCTCGGTATGGGCTTCGGCATCGGCCCCTCACCGGTCCCTGGGCCTTGCGGGCGGGGCTCGCTCACGGCGTCCTCATTTCCTTGTACGGGTGTGGCGTGACGCGCAAGTACCCCTCTCGTTCCTGATGATGCAGGCGATCGCCTGACCGTCCCGCGTCAGACCCGGCGCCGGGAGTCCCGCGCGTTGGAAGGGCCCGCGCGCACGGCACCAGCGGATGCCCGGCCCTGAGCCCGTGGCCGCAGGCAGGCGCTCCAGCGCGGGTCGCGGCCAGGTACCTCCGGCACAGACCAGAGCCGGACCATAGCCAGACCAGAGCCAGACCAGAGCCAGACCAGAGCCCGGCCCGAGGCGGTGCCTGCGGCGCAGACCGCGTGGGAATCCCTCCCCCGGGAGCCCGAACCCGGAGCGGCGGGTACGGGCGCTTCGCCTGCTACTGCAGCGCGCGGACCGCGGCGGTGAAGAGTGGGGGAAGGCGGGACGCCGCCGGGACGACCAGGCGGGCGGTGCCGGGGTGGCGGCTCGCGGCCAGGAGGGCTCCGGTCAGCAGGCGGTGGCGCCGGGTGAGCAGGGCCCACGCCCGCTCGTACTCCCGTACCCGCCCCGCCGCGAGGCAGCGGACGGCGGCACCGGCCGTCGCCAGGCCGAGGGCGATCCCCTCTCCGGTGAGGGCGTCGACATAGCCCGCCGCGTCGCCGACCAGCAGGACGCGTCCGGCGACCCTGCGGCGCACCCGCTGGAGCAGCGGCCCGGCACCTCGCACGCCCGTGGCTCCTGCCCCGGCTCCGGCTACCGCCCCGGCCCCGGCCCCGGCCCCGGCCGCGCGCAACGACGCGGTGAGATCCGGAAAGTCGCGCAGGTGCTCGTCGTATCCGCGCCGGACCCGGCTGAGGACCGCGACGCCGACCAGGTCGTCGGCGACCGGGGTCACGTAAGCCTCGCCGACGCCGGACCAGTGGACCTCGACGAAGTCGGTCCAGGGCTCGACGCGGTAGTGCCGGCGCAGCCCGTAGCGCCGGTGCGCGCCACCGGGCAGTTCCAGCCCCAGGCCGCGGCGGACGGTGGAGTGCAGACCGTCGGCGGCGATCAGCCAGCGCGCCGTGAGACCCGCGGCGCTGACCGAGTCCGCGCTCTGGCGCACCTCCCCCACCCTGCCCGGCACGATCCGTACCCCGAGGCTGAGCGCGCGCTCGTGCAGCGCGCGGTGCAGCTCGGTACGGCGGATGCCCCGGCCACCCGGGCCGTGGAAGGACGCCTCGGCGCGAGCGGTGCCGGCCACGTACCGGATTCCGCGCAGCTCCCTCCCCGCCGGCTGGACGCCCAGCGCCCTCAGCCCGGCGACACCGCTCGGCATGACGCCCTCCCCACAGGCCTTGTCCACGGGGGCGGTCCGCGGCTCGACGACCACCGCCTCCAGGCCGGCCAGCGCGCTGTGGATCGCGGCGGCCAGACCGGCGGGGCCGCCCCCGGCCACCAGGACGTCGATCACGCCGGAACGGACTCGAACGAGGGAGCCACACCGGCCAGAGCCCGGTTCTCGCACCGGATGCGTACCGTGAGCACGGCGGCGTTGGCCAGCGTGAAGACGACCGCCGTGACCCAGACGGTGTGCACCAGCGGAAGGGCCACTCCCTCCGCGACGACCGCGACGTAGTTCGGATGCCGCAGCAGCCGGTAGGGGCCACGGGCCACGAGCGGCAGACCGGGCACGACGATCACCCGGGTGTTCCAGCGGAACCCCAGGGTGGCGATGCACCACCAGCGCAGGGCCTGAGCGCCCATGAGTACGGCCAGCATGGACCAGCCGAGCGCCGGGACGAAGGGCCGGTCGGCCAGCCACACCTCGGCCGGGCAGCCGAGCAGCAGGGCGGTGTGCAGGGCGACCATCGCCGGGTAGTGGCCCCGGCCCGCCTCGATCGCGCCGCGCGCTCTGCTCCAGCGCTCGTTGCGACGGGCGACGACGAGTTCGCCGACCCGTTCGGCGGCGACGGCGGCCACCAGCAGTGCGTACCAGTCCATGTGTCCGTGTCCCACCGTTCCATGTCGTGCGCCGGGCGGCCTACCAGCGCAGCAGCACCATCTCGCAGGCGAAGCCGGGTCCCATCGCCAGCAGCAGACCCGGGGTGCCGGCGGGCGGGCGGCGGGTGGCCAGGGTGTCGCGCAGGACGTGCAGCACGGACGACGAGGAGAGGTTGCCCACATCGGCCAAGTGACGCCACGTCACATCCAGTGCGCCGTGCGGCAGTTCGAGTGCTTCGGCGACGGCCTCCAGGATCTGCGGCCCGCCCGGGTGGCACACCCACGCGCTCACGTCCTTCGTCTTCAGACCGTGGTCGTCCAGGAACCCCTGGACGTCGTCGGCGAGATGACGGCGCACCACGTCGGGGATCTCGGCGTCCAGAACGACCTGGAAGCCCGAATCCTTGACCTCCCAGCCCAGGATGCGGCTGGTGTCGGGATACAGCCGGCTGCGTGTGTCCACGATCGTGGGGCCCCCGGCTTCGCCCGTACGACGGGAACCGCACGCCACCACCGCGGCGGCGCCGTCACCGAACAGACCGGTGGCGACCAGGTTGGCCAGGGAGGCGTCGTCGCGCTGGAAGGTCAGCGAGCACAGCTCCACCGACAGCAGCACCGCCACCTGTTCGGGGCGGCCCAGCAGACAGTCGTGCATCCGGGCCAGACCCGCGGCGCCGCCGGCGCAGCCCAGGCCGAACATCGGCACGCGCCTGACGTCCGGCCTCATTCCGAGCCGGCCCGCCACCCGGGCGTCGACGGAGGGCGCGGCGATGCCCGTGACGGAGGTGAAGACCAGCAGGTCCACGTCGGCCGCGGACAGACCGGCCAGACGCAGTGCCCCCCGGACGGCCTTGGCGCCCATGTCCGTAGCGGCCTGGATGTAGACGTCGTTCGCGGCGCCGAATCCGTTCAGTGCCTCGTACTCTTCGAGCGGGAGTGTCATGTGGCGGCCGCGGACCTTCGCGGCGCGGTGCAGCCGGTCGAGCGCGTGGCGGTCTGCTCCGTCGCGCAGACATCTGCGGGCCACCATGTCGGTGATCTCGGACTGGTCGTAGCGGTGCGGCGCGAGGGTTCCGTGAACAGCGGCGATCCGCGTCATTGGGCTCCCGTCCGAACCGGCTGGGGTGGGCTGCCCAACAGGCCTTCCCCGGACCGGCGCCGCGCCACCAGGGATCGCCCGTCCGGCCGTTCCTCCCGTGGCGCGCCCCGGGCGCCTGGACGCGGCCTCCTACCATCGGCGGGTGGGTACTCCCGAGCACACGACGGCCGGTGACAGCGCGCGGCGCGGGAGCGGCCTGCCGGCCGGTCTGGCCCGGGCGTGCCACCCGGGCGCCGTCGTGGCCGTCACCACGCTGACGGCGGCCCTGGCCGTGATCAGCGGCCGCGGCCCCGGGGGTTGCGTGCTGGTGTGGGCCGCGGTGCTCGCGGGTCAGCTGTCCGTCGGCTGGTGCAACGACGCGTTCGACGCGCGGCGGGACATCGCGGCCGGCCGCCTTGACAAGCCCGTCGCGGACGGCGCCATCGGCGTGGGCCGGGTGTGGGCCGCCGCGTACGCGGCGCTGGCCCTGTGCGTACCCCTCTCGCTCTTCTGCGGCCTCTGGGCGGGGGCCGTGCACCTGGGGGCGGTCGGTGCGGCGTGGGCGTACAACCTGCGGCTCAAGAGCACCCGTTGGTCCTGGGCACCCTACGCGCTGGGGTTCGCCGCGCTGCCCGCCTTCGTGAGGCTCGGGCTGCCCGGCCATCCGTGGCCGCCGTGGTGGGTGCTCGGCGCCGGGGCACTGCTGGGGATCGGAGCGCATCTGGGCGATGTACTTCCGGACATCCGGGACGATCTGGCGACGGGGGTGCAGGGGTGGCCGCAGCGCCTCGGACCGGACCGTGCGCGGCTGCTGCTTCCGGTGCCGCTGGTGATCGCGTCGGCGCTGCTCGCCCTGGGGCCCCCGGGACCGCCCGGCCGACGCGAGGTGACGGCCCTGGCCCTGGTCCTCCTGGTGGCGGTGACGGGGACGGTGCTGGGACGGCGCCGGGAGCGGCTGGCGTTCGCGACGGCGGTCGTCGTGGCGGCGGTGGATGTGAGCCTGCTGCTCGGCGGCACCGGGATGGGGCCCGTCTGAGACACCCGGACACGCGGAAGACCCGCACCGTGGGGTGCGGGCCTTCCTCAGCGAAGCCGTCCGGCGGGCCGAGTGATCACGGGGTGTGGCGGCGTCCGGCCATCGGCCGGTCATCCACCATCATCCGGCCCTGAACGGGCGTGCCGTCAGGGGTTGTTCAGTGGCCGCCGTGACCGCGGTGGTCGTCGCCGCCGTGACCGCGGTGGTCGTCACGGCCGTGACCTCGGTCGTCACCGTGGCCGCGGTGGTCACCGTGGCCGCGGTGGTCGTCACGGCCGTGACCTCGGTTGTCGTCGCGGTCGTGGTGCCGGCCCCAGGAGACACTGTCGACGAAGCGGCCGCGCTCGGTGCGCAGCGTGGCGGCGTCGGAACGGTTGTCCCAGACCTCGTTGCGGCGGTCCTGGTAGAGGTCACGGCTGGTGTCACGGCCGTAGCCGGTGTGAACGCGGACGGTGGTACGACCGCCCAGACGGTAGTGGTTGAAGGTGTAGTGGTTGCCGTCACGGTCCGACAGCGTCCAGCCGTCCAGGTTGATGCCACGGCGCCCCGAGTTGGTGATTTCCACCCACTCCGCGTTCAGAGAACGAGCGGAGCGGTCATCAAAGCCCGGCGCGTCGCTCTGCACCCTGCTGATGGCGACGTGCGAGCGGTCGAAGCGCGGATCGGCGGCCGAGGCCGACACGGACGCCGAGCCGACCAGAGCGCCGGCCGCCAGAGCGGCGGCCACCATCCGACGGGCACTGACAGACGTGGAAACGGACATGAATGCTCCTCAAGGTTCGAGAGCCGGCACACCCCGTGCGGGCGCCCCTTTCGGGGAACCCGCACGGTGCGACCCTGTGCGAGTCCCGGCCCGGTGGCCGAGGACTCATAACTTGCTGCACATCCACGTCCAAGACGGGCGACACCCGACCGCTGTTACGAATTACGGACATGTCGGTTACAGATACTTGTATCGGCCCTTTAACTGCCGAAAGCCGATGAGTGATGGCTCGTCATCGCCAACTCCCGTACTCCTACAGCATTTAGGGCATAGCCGGTCGTCCTCCACGTCAACGCAGCACAGCGGGCGGTCACTCGAAAGTGAGTAACGTCGTTCCGGTGCGGATCGGCCTCTGTGACGGCCTCAGGAGCACCCCGGAAGAGCGGGAGTTGGGAGAGCGGAATCCGGGATCCGGGTCCGCGGGGCGGAGGCCCGGGAAGCGGAGACACCGTGGATCCGGTGAGGGAATCATCGCCGCGACGAGCGGGCATCGGCGGGACCGTCGTCGGCGGCCGGACCGCAAGAGGTCGTGCGCCTCGGCACGACCCGCGCGAGGTGCTGGGGCGCTGACGAGGGCGGACAGCCGCCACGGGGGCCGTCGGAGCATCGGCGCCGGAGGCGCCGGAAAGGGCGGTTACGTGTCCGCCCACGGGCGTGTCGCACGCTGCCGCTGTGTCAGTACGCGGCCCGGCCGCCCCTCTTGGGGAGAACGGCGGGCCTTCGCCGTCCGCACGGCGCCTCGATCGTGAATGTCCGACGAGGCGCCGCGCGGCGTGACGCGGGGTCAGGCGGGGGTGATGTTCTCCGCCTGCGGGCCCTTCTGGCCCTGCGTGATGTCGAACGTCACGGCCTGGCCTTCCTGGAGCTCACGGAAGCCACTGGCGTTGATGTTGGAGTAGTGCGCGAAGACGTCGGGGCCGCCGCCGTCCTGCGCGATGAAACCGAAACCCTTTTCGGCGTTGAACCACTTGACAGTTCCGCTGGCCATGCCAGTGCCTCTCACTCGATGACGGGTCCGCACCGCGCGGACCCGGAGGTAGTCGTCCTGGTCCTCGGGCACTGCACAGCAAAACGCCCGCACCACGGCGCGGGCAGGTACTGCGAACCACGACATCTGCCGGCGACGTTACACGGCGAAAGCGCCTCTCACCAGAGAGCGAGGGCCGTCAGGTGGAGCGCCACTACAGCCACACACGCCCCATCGAGGCTCGATACCCGCGCACGGCCGCGGTCATCGGCGACGTCGGAACGCGGCCGGCCCATGGCCCAGGGTCACGAACCACCCGTCAGGTCGGCGCCGAAAGGGAGCACCGGCCATGTCGGGCCCACGTGACGCAGAACACGACGCGAAAGCCCCGACCGAGACGTCGATGGCGCCGGCCGGCGCGGTGAGGGGCAGGTGGCGCGACGTGCCGGGCGGGTGGCGTGACGTGGGGGACGGCTGTCGACCGGTGTGGTGGATGGGTCGTACAGGCTCGATGCGGGCTCTGTCGCGAGTAACTGACTGTCCGTACGCTGACAAGTCAGGTAGCTTCAGGCGTGATCGACGGGGGGAACCGTCATGTCCTGGGATCATCAAGGTGCTGGTGACGGCTTTGTTGTGCCGCCGATGCCGACCGCGCCACCGCCCGGTCCGGCTCATCCGTGGCGGGCCGTCGCGGTGGCGTTGCTGAACCTCAGCGGGCTCGGGCTCGGTTATGCCGTCGTGCGCCGCTGGGCGCTCATGGCCGTGTGCTGGGTCGCGACGGGGATCCTGCTTCTGGTGGCGCTGCCCGCGGACCCCGACGGGGTCCCCGGTACGGCCGTCGTGCTCTACCTCGTCTTCCTGGTGCTGGCCGCCGCGCACGGCGCGTCCGTGGGCCTGCGGAGCCGTCTGGCACTGCTGCCGAGCGCCTTGATCGCGGCGGTGCTCGGCCTCGTCCTGCTGGCCGTGCCCGCCACCGGCGTCGTCCTGTACGACGGAGCGCGCGACGAGGCGACGGAGCAGATGCTCCTCGACCGGCTCGACCGGGCCGACAAGTTGGTCGTCCGGTCCGGGAAGTCGGACTTCGCGAGCGGCGAGGCCGGCTATCGCCGTGCCCTGGCCGCCTACGGCGCGCTGCGTGACGACCACCCGGACTCTCGCGCGGCCCGGCGCGTGCCCGGCCGGCTCAAGACCTACTACGCCACCGTCGGCGCCCCGTTCGCACGCAAGGACTACTGCGCCGCCGTACAGCCCTTGAAGTACCTCCGTACGGTGCCGGGCACCATGGACAAGAAGGCACTGGGAGGTCTCGCCGACTGGCCCGACGACCGGCTGGCGACGTCGCTCTACGAGTGCGCGGCGGCGTCCCTGCGCGGCGGGGAGGCGGGCTGGACCGCGCAGTTCGGCGAGCTTCTGTCGACCTTCCCCAAGTCCGCGCAGTCCGCGAAGGTCGAACCCGCCGTGAAGAGCGCGGTCGACGAAGCGGTCGGCTCGGTGGGCGGCGACGACCCCTGTACCGCCGTGAAGCAGCTCGACGGCCTCGCCACCCAGGTCCGGGGACTGCCCGGGGACGAGGCCGGTCTGTCCGACACCCTCGGCAAGGACGCCGACCGGGCCTCGGGCAGCGCGCGTACGGGCGCCTACGCCTGCGGCGTGGACCAGTACAAGGACAAGAGCTTCAGCGAGGCCGTCACCACCATGAACGACTTCGCCAAGAACAACCCGCACCACAAGAACCGGGCGCGGGCCCAGAAGATCGCCATCGCCGCGGAGGTCGCGCAGACCGTGCCCGCGGCCGGCAAGCGTCTGCCGACCACCGCGTCGGGCGGGAGCATCGCCGTCACGGTCAAGAACGACAGCCCCGACGAGATCACGGTCCTGTACACGGGACCTGTGACGGGGAGCTTCAACCTCAAGGCCTGTGGGAACTGCACCTCGTACTCGCTGGGCAGCACCCTGGGGATCGGCTTCAAGCCGTGCAGCGACAGCGGCAAGCACTACCCGCAGCGGACCATCCGGCTGCCCGTCGGCACCACTTACTTCGTGCACAAGTCCCATAGCGCCACGGGCAAGTCCCCCGCCTCGGACACCGCCAAGCTGTCGCCGGGCTACATCTACACGGAGTGTGCGTACACCACATCGGGCTTCGGCTACTGAGGCGATGGCGGGGCGCCCGGCACAGGACCGGGCGCCCTGTCATCGCCGCAGGCCATGCCCCCGGGGGAGCACCTCACAAGCCCCGTGGTGGCGGTGTGTGGAGCGTGTAACCGCTGGTGATCGAGCCGTGTGACAACCGCGTAATGGGGCCTTCGTAGCGTCGGTGGAGCAAGGTACCGATCACACGGAGGTCCGCTCGTGACCACGACCACCCAGCAGGTGCGGACGGTCTGCTCGTACTGCGGTGTCGGCTGCGGGATGGTTCTCGACGTCGCGATGGGTCCCGACGGACGGCGTACGGTCCTGAAGGCGTCCGGCGACAAGGCGCACCCCGCCAACTTCGGGCGCCTGTGCACCAAGGGCGCGACGACGGCCGACATGCTCGCCGCCCGCGGACGGCTGACCACGGCCCTCGTACGGACCGAGCGGGGAGCGGAGGCCGAGCCCGCCCCGCTGGACACCGCGATCGCCGAGACGGCCCGCCGGCTCCGGGCGCTGATCGACGAGCACGGCCCGGACGCCTTCGCGTTCTACGTGTCCGGACAGATGAGCCTGGAGGCCCAGTACCTGGCGAACAAGCTGGCCAAGGGGTTCGTCGGGACCAACCAGATCGAGTCGAACTCCCGGCTGTGCATGGCCAGCGCGGGCACCGGATACAAGCTGTCGCTGGGCGCGGACGGCCCGCCCGGCTCGTACCAGGACTTCGAGCACGCCGACGTCTTCCTCGTGATCGGCTCCAACATGGCCGACTGCCATCCGATCCTGTTCCTTCGCATGATGGAGCGGGTCAAGTCGGGCGGCGCCAGGCTGATCGTCGTCGACCCCCGGCGCACCGCGACCGCCGACAAGGCGCACCTGTTCCTGCCGGTGCGGCCCGGAACGGACCTGGCGCTCCTCAACGGTCTGCTGCACCTGCTGTACGAGAACGGACACACCGACCCCGCGTTCATCGCCGCGCACACCGAGGGGTGGGAGGCGATGCCGGAGTTCCTGGCCGACTACCCGCCCGCCACCGTCGCCGGGATCACGGGTGTGCCGGAGGACGACATCCGCGAGGCGGCCCGGCTCATCGGTGAGGCCGGGGAGTGGACGAGCTGCTGGACCATGGGCCTCAACCAGTCCACGCACGGCACCTGGAACACCAACGCGCTGGTGAATCTGCACCTCGCGACGGGCGCGATCTGCCGGCCCGGCAGCGGCCCCTTCTCGCTGACCGGCCAGCCCAACGCCATGGGCGGCCGGGAGATGGGGTACATGGGTCCGGGACTGCCCGGCCAGCGGTCGGTGCTGGTCGAGGAGGACCGGGCCTTCGTCGAGGAGCTGTGGGAGCTGGCCCGCGGCACACTCCGCGAGGACGGGTCCGGCCAGGGCACGGTCGACATGTTCCGGAGAATGGCCGACGGGGACATCAAGGCCTGCTGGATCATCTGCACGAACCCGGTCGCCTCCGTGGCCAACCGCAGGACCGTCATCGAGGGTCTGGAGCGGGCGGAGTTCGTCGTCGCCCAGGACGTCTTCGCCGAGACGGAGACCAACGCGTACGCCGACGTCGTCCTGCCGGGAGCGCTGTGGACCGAGACCGAGGGTGTCCTCGTCAACAGCGAACGCAATGTGACCCTCGCCCGGCCCGCGGCGGATCCCCCCGGGGAGGCCACGGCGGACTGGAGGATCATCGCCGCCGTCGCCCGCGCGATGGGCTACGAGCGGGGTTTCACCTACGACAGCGCGGAAGAGGTCTTCGAGGAGATCAAGCGCGCCCACAACCCGAAGACCGGCTACGACCTGCGGGGCGTCAGCTACGAGCGGCTGCGGTCCACCCCGGTGCAGTGGCCCGCCGCGCGGGAGGACGGCCCCGACCGCAACCCCATCCGCTACGTGGACGGGCACGGCGGGGGTCCGGTCTTCCCGACGGCGAGCGGCCGCGCGGTGTTCCACGCCCGCCCGCATCTGCCTCCCGCCGAGATGCCGGACCACGACTACCCGTACGTCCTGAACACCGGCCGGGTGCAGCACCAGTGGCACACCCTCACCAAGACGGGCCGGGTTGCCAAGCTCAACAAACTCAACCCCGGGCCCTTCGTGGAGCTGCACCCGGAGGACGCCGCCGTGCTCGGGGTCACCGAGGGCGACTCGGTGGAGGTCGCGTCGCGGCGCGGCCGGGCGGTGCTGCCCGCGGTGGTGACCGACCGGGTCCGGCCCGGCTGCTGTTTCGCGCCCTTCCACTGGAACGACCTGTTCGGTGAGTACCTGAGTGTCAACGCCGTAACCAGCGACGCCGTGGACCCGCTGTCCTTCCAGCCGGAGTTCAAGGTGTGCGCGGTGTCACTGGCCAAGGTGGCGACTCCGGTGTCGGTGACGGCGCCGCACATGGCCTCGGTCGCGGCGACAGCGACGATCACGGCGACAGCGGTGCGCGGGACCGGGACCGAAGCGCTCCCGGCCGTCGCGGTGGCCACCCTGTCCGGGGGACCTGTCCTGCCCGCCGGCCCCGCCGGTGTCTTCGGGCTGGCGCCCGCCCCACCGCCGGTCCTGGCCGGGCATGAGCGGCAGTACCTGATCGGCTTCCTCGCCGGTCTCGAATCGGGCGCTCCCGGCGTGCCGGTACTGCCTCCGGGCGCCCCGTTCAGTCCCGAGCACGCCCTGTGGGTGAACGGCGTGCTCGCCGGCATGTACTCACGGGCCGCTCCGGGAACACCGGCCCCGGCCCCGGCGCCCTCCGGACCCGTCCGGGAGGTCGTCGTCCTGTGGGCCTCGCAGACCGGCAACGCGGAGGAGTTCGCCACGGCCGCCGCCGACCGGCTCACCACGACGGGGCACAGGGCCACGCTGGTCGACATGGACGACGCCCACCCGGGAGAACTGCCTGCCGGCGCCGACGTCCTCCTGATCACCAGCACCTTCGGGGACGGTGACGCGCCCGACAACGGCTCGGGGTTCTGGGACGCCCTGGCCGCCCCCGACACGCCCCGCCTGGACGGCCTGCGCTACGCCGTCCTCGCGTTCGGCGACTCCTCCTACGACGACTTCTGCGGACACGGCCGACGCCTCGACCAGCGCCTCGACGAACTCGGGGCCGTACGCCTCGCCCCGCGCACGGACTGCGAACCCGACTACGGGCCCTCGGCCACGGCCTGGCTCGACCAGGTCCTCGCCTCCCTGACCGACGCCACCGAACCGGCCACGCCGGCCGCACCGGGGGTCGCGGGGGCGGCGGGGGTGGCGGGGGCGCCCGTTCCCCCGGCACCGCCGTCCGCCGCACCGCCGAGGAAGCCGGACCCCGTCACGGCCCGGCTCGCCGGAAATCAGCTCCTCAGTCTGCCGGGCGCGGGCAAGGATGTCCGGCGCTTCACCTTCGACACCCGCGACAGCGAGACCCCGCTCGTCTACCAGGCCGGCGACGCCCTCGGCGTACGCCCCGTCAACTCCCCCGATCTGGTCACGGAATGGCTGGCCACCACCGGACTCGCGCCGGACGCCGTCGTGCGCCTGGAAGGCGCCGGGGAGATCCCCTTCCGCGAAGCGCTGCACCGGCATCTGGACATCACCCGGATGACTCCCGGCCTGCTGCGCTTCGTCGCCGAACGCACCCACGACCGGGTTCTGAAGAAGCTGCTGCGCCCCGACAACAAGGACGAACTGGCCCGGTGGTCCTGGGGCCGTCAGGCCGTCGACCTCATCGCCGAACACCCGGTACGGGCCGACGCCCAGGAGTGGGCCGAGGTGCTCAAGCCGCTCCAGCCCCGGCTGTACTCCATATCCTCCAGCCCCTTGACCGACCCCCACCTCGTCTCGCTCACGGTCTCCGTCGTCCGCTACGAGAACCCCGGCGGGCGGCCGCGCCAGGGCGTCTGCTCGCCGTTTCTCGCCGACGCGCCCCTCGGCACACCGGTGCCGGTCTTCGTCCAGCCTTCCCCGAGGTTCCGGCCGCCGGCCGACCCCGGCACCCCCATGGTGATGGTGGGCCCCGGCACCGGGATCGCGCCGTTCATGGGTTTCCTGAACGAGCGACGCGCGCTCGGCCACCGCGCGCCCAACTGGCTGTTCTTCGGCGAGCAGCACCGGGCCACCGACTTCTACTACGAGGACGAGCTGGACGCGTTCCTCGCCGACGGCACGCTCAGCCGCCTGGACACGGCCTTCTCCCGCGACCAGCGGGCCAAGGTCTACGTCCAGGACCGGATGCGGGAGCGCGGTCCCCAACTGTGGTCCTGGCTCCGCGACGGGGCGCACTTGTACGTGTGCGGCGACGCCTCCCGCATGGCCAAGGACGTCGACCAGGCCCTGCGGGACATCGCGGTCACCCACGGCGGCCACAGCCAGGACGGCGCCGCCGCGTACGTCAAGCAGCTCACGGCCGAGAAGCGGTACGTGCGCGACGTGTACTGACGCGCGATTCCGCTGTGTCAGCAGGGCAAGTCGGGGACGTTCGCGGTCAAGCTGTCGACCCGGCCGTACGGCTCTTGGGCGACGCTGCGGAGCTTCAGACCGGCCCCGGGCCGCCGTTGGGCATGAAGCCGAGGTCGACGGGTGTCATGGGCGGGCCGTCGCGTCGCACGGCGGCCAGCAATTCCGGAAGCCGGGGCGGCCACAGCGGCTCCGTGGGCTCCGAGAGGTCGCGCGGCGACCACCATCTGCCCCCGAGAATGCCGTCCGCCGCGTGCGAGGCGCCCAGCTCGCCGCCCGGCTGCCTGCGAGGGCCGTACGCGAGGAAGATGTGCTCGTACTGCCGCACGGGGACACCGGCGCGGGTGAAGTCGTGTTCCCAGAAGCAGAGCGCCGTGCCGCCGGGCGCGATGTCCGTCCAGCCGGTCTCCTCCCGCACCTCGCGCAGGGCGGCTTGGAGCGGGGTCTCCCCCGGATCCATTCCGCCGCCGGGCAGCGCCCAGTGGACACCGACCTCCTCGTTCTCGTACCGGAACATGAAGACGGCGCCCGCCGGGTCCAGCACCGCGACTCTCGCCGCCTGCCTCGGTATCCGCATCCGTTCACCCTGGCAGAGCCGGAACCGGCTGTCGATCGGGCCGGGCGGTGTCAGGAGCAGGGGTGCCCCGGGTAGTCGTCGCTCTCCGGGACGCCCGCCTCCCGCATCCTGCTCAGCACCTCGTCCAGGGCCGACTCGTCGTCCAGGAGCAGTGGGCCGTTGGTGTCCCGGTCGAACACCATCACCCCGGTGGGAGAGTTCCAGATCACCCACCGGAGCGGGTCCGGGGACACCACTTCCGGCTCCGTAAGCGGGTCGTCGCCGTCCACCCGAGCGCTCACTGCGCGGCCTCCTCTGTCTCCTGGCCGCCGACGAATGTCGCGACCACGTCGATGTCGCCGATGCGCGAGGTCTCCACCGTCGTCGGGTCGTCCGAAAGCACCGCCAGGTCCGCGTACTTGCCCGGGGTGAGGCTTCCCAGGCTGTTCTCCCAGCGGCAGGCGAAGGCCCCGCCCACGGTGTACGCGCGCAGCGCCTCCTCCACCGTGATGCCCTCGTCCGGTCCGATCGTCCGGCCCGACGAGGAGGCCCGCTCCACCATGAACTGCACGGCGCGCAGCGGCGATCCGTCCGTCACGGGGCGGTCCGAACTGCCGACGAGCGTGATGCCGTGCCGCAGGAAGCCCCTCCCTCGGTACAGCCAGGGTGCGCGCCCCGCTCCCATGATCGCCGCGTAGTCGTCCCCGAAGGAGCGCAGGAAGTTGGGCTGGACGACGGCGATCACGCCGAGCCGCGCGAAGCGGTCCAGTTGGTCCGGGCGGACCAGCCCCGCGTGCTCGATGCGGTGCCGTGCGTCCGGGCGTGGCCTGAGGCGCTGGGCCCGTTCGAGGGCGTCCAGGGCCACGTCGACCGCCCGGTCGCCGATCGCGTGGACGGCGAGCTGCCAGCCGGCGAGATGCCCGGCGACGACGGTGTCGGCGAGCGCTTCGGGGTCGTCCTGCAACTGACCGGCGTGGTCGAGTCCTTCGTAGGGGCTGCTGAGGGCGGCCGTGCGGGCCATCATGCCGCCGTCGGTGTAGATCTTGAGCGCTCCCACGGACAGCCATGCGTCGCCGAACCCGGTGCGCAGGCCGAGGTCGAGGGCGCGGGGGATGCCGTCGGACATGTGCGCGGTGACGGGATTCAGCCGGTCGGCCGCCACCATGAGCTGCACCCGCAGCGGCAACCTGCCGCTCTCGCGGGCGAGTTGGTACGCGCCGAGTTCGACCGGGCTGTGTCCGAACAGGGCGCCCGCGATCCCCGCCTCCGCGCAGGCCGTCACGCCTTCCGCGAGACATTCCCTGGCGGCGCGGGCGATGGCGTCCGCGAGATCTTCCTGGGCGTGCGGGAGCCGCAGCGCGCGGGCGACGCCCATCGCCCCCTCGGCCAGGAACCCCTCCTCGTGCGGAAGTCCCGTGGGCAGCAGTTCCAGGACGGCGGTGCTGACGACGCAGCCGTGTCCGGAGTCGTGCATCAGGAAGACCTTGCGTCCGCCGCTCGCCTTGTCCAGCTCGACGGCGGTCAAGTGGCGCCCCAGCGGCCGCTGGTCGTATCCCGCGAGGTTCACCCAGCCGTCCTCCGGGACCGTGGCCGCGATGTCCGCCACGAAGGCGAGCACCTCGTCCACGGTCCGGCGTCCGGCGACGCTCGGCGTGGCCGCCTTCAACCCGGTCCAGGCCAGATGGACATGGGCGTCGATGAACCCGGGCAGCACGGTGGCACCCTGGAGATCCACCACCCGGCGGGCGGGCAGGGCGGCCACCTCCTCGTCCAGGCCCACGATCCGGCCCCGCCACACGCCGAGTTCACGGGCGACGGGGCGGTCGGGGTCCATGGTGAGGAAGCGCGCGTTCGTCAGTCGGGTACAGAGCATCGTCCGGGTCAGCCCGTCCGCCGCATGCTCTCCACCAGGCTCTTGGGCCGCATGTCGGTCCAGTTGGTCTCGATGTGGTCCAGGCACTGCTGCCGGGGGCCCGGGCCGTGCACGACGGTCCAGCCGGCGGGCACGTCGACGAAGTCCGGCCAAAGGCTGTACTGGCCCTCGTCGTTGACGAGCACGCGGTACAGGCCGTCGGGGTTCTCGAACGGGTTGGTCATCTGTCGTTCCTCTCGGTCGGGCGGTGCGGTGGGGAGGTCGGGGTCAGGTGCGGTGGGGACGTCAGAGGTCAAGTGCGGCTGGGCGTCAGCGGTCAGGGGGTCCCGGTGCCGGTTCCGGGGCTCCGCGGGCCCGCGTCCGGGGAATCGGCCCGGACGACCAGGGCCCGCAGTGCCCGGAACCAGGTGTCCGCCAGGTCCTGGACCGATTCCTCGGGCAGCACGCCGGGGGCGAAGGTCCAGTGGGCGGACAGCTCGGGACCGGTGGGCCGGTCCTCGGTCAGGGCGTTGACGGTCAGGACGTGGCTCAGCGGCATCCCCGGGTCTCCGTCGAGGTCGGCGGCGTCGTCCTCGGGAGCGTACGACCAGTCGGTGGCCTCGGGGACCCCGAAGCGGCCCATGTAGTTGAACTCGACCTGGGGGCCGCCGAGTCGGGCGAGCAGCGGCCCGGTGACCGGATTGAGGTGGCGCAGCAGGCCGTGGTCGACGCCGGCGGCCGGGAGGGCGGCCAGGTGGTCGCGGACCCGGGTCAGCGCCGTGTCCAGCGCCGGTCCGCCCGCGAAGGCGTCGGCCAGGTCGATCGCGCCGGGGTCGAGGCGCACGGGCACGACGCTGGTGAACCAGCCGACCGTACGCGACAGATCGGCGTCGCCGGCGAGTTCCTCCTCGCGGCCGTGGCCCTCCAGGTCGACCAGGACCCCGCCGCCGGTCTCCGGTCCCCGGCTCCGTCGGCGGCGCCAGTCGGCGAAGGCCAGGGCCAGGGCGGTCAGGAGTACGTCGTTGACGGTCGCCCCGAGGACGCTGGGCACCCGGCCGAGCAGCGGCTCCGTGACATCGGGCGGCAGGGTGCGGGACAGACTCCGCGAAGTGGCCGTGACGTCGAGGCGGCTGTCGAGCCCGCGGAGGGTGGGGAGAGCGGGCGCGTCGGCCAGGATCCGTGTCCACAGGGGGAGTTCGTCCTCGCGTGCCGGATCGGTGGCCCGCTCGGCGAGCCGGCGCGACCAGCGGCGGAACGACAGGTCGACCGGGGCGAGGTCCGGGGTCCGTCCCGCGGAGACGTCCTGCCAGGCGGCGGCGAGGTCGGGCAGCAGGACGCGCCAGGACACACCGTCGACGACGAGGTGGTGGACGAGCAGGAGCAGGCGTCCGGGTGTCTCGCGGCCCGCGTCGAACCAGACGCACTGGACCATGCGTCCGGCGTCCGGGTCGAGGCGGTCCTGGGCCGCGCGGGCGTGCTCGCCGACGGCGGCGCGCAGGGCGGTGGTGTCCGCGCCCGTGACGTCGACGCGTCGCAGCCACGAGGCCACGTCCACGATGCCGGGCGGCGGCACCTGGAGCGCCCATCGTTCCTCGCCCGCGCCGCCGGTCCGCTCCAGGCGCGCCCTGAGCAGGTCGTGCCGGTCGATGACGGCCTGCAGCACGGCGAGCAGTGAGGCCGGATCGAGGGAGGCGGGTGTCTGGACGAGGGCCACCTGGTGGTAGCCCGCGATCGGCCCGCCCAGTTCGCGCAGAGCGTGCATGATCGGGGTCGGCGGCACGGTGCCCGAGCCGTCGTCGTGTGCCAAGTGCGGGGCATCCGGGCCGATTTCGACGGCTACGGCGGCGAGCGCGGCGACCGTGCGGTGCCGGAAGACCTGGCGCGGGGTGACCCGCAGCCCTGCGGCGCGTGCCCGGCTGACGAGCTGCATGGCGACGATGCTGTCTCCGCCGAGGGCGAAGAAGTCGTCGTCGGCGCCGATCCCGGGCAGTCCGAGCACGTCGGCGAACTGGGCGCACAGGGTGCGTTCCCGGTCGTTGGCGGGTTCCCGGCCACCCGTGGCGGGGGTGAATTCGGGGGCCGGGAGCGCCTTGCGGTCGAGCTTGCCGTTGGAGAGCAGGGGCAGTTCGTCCAGGACGGTCACGGCGGCCGGGACCATGTAGTCCGGCAGGACGGCGGCCACATGGGCGCGCAGCGCCTCGGGGTCGGGGGTGCCGGCGTCCTCGGCGGGGACGACGTACGCGGCGAGTTGCCTGACCCTGGGCCGGTCCTCGCGGGCGACCACGACGACCTGGCCGACGTCCTCGTGGCGGTCCAGTACCGCCTCGATCTCGGCGAGTTCGACGCGGAAGCCGCGGATCTTGACCTGGTCGTCCGCCCGTCCGAGGTAGTCGATCCTGCCGTCCTCGGTCCAGCGGGCGAGGTCGCCGGTGCGGTACATCCGGGTGCCGGGAGCGCCGTACGGATCGGCGAGGAACCGCTCGGCGGTCAGGTCGGGCCGGCCGAGGTATCCCCGGGCCAGTCCCTCTCCGGCGAGGTACAACTCCCCTGTCACGCCCGGCGGTACGGGCCGCAGGGCCGCGTCGAGCACATAGGCGCGGGTGTTGCCGACCGGGCGGCCGACCAGGGGGCGCGCGCTCTCGCCGACGCGGGCGGCGAGGGCGTCGACCGTGGCCTCGGTCGGCCCGTAGAGGTTGAAGGCGGCGGTGGACTCCAGCGCCGCCAGTTCGTTCCACAGCGCGTCCGGCACGGCCTCGCCGCCCACACCGACCACGGCGAGCGGGCAGGACCCGTCGCTGATCAGGCCGCTGTCGGCCATCTGGGCGAGGAAGGAGGGGGTGACCTCGATGAAGTCGAGTCCCTCGGTCCGGATCGCCTCGGCCGTGAGCTCCGGGTCGCGGCGGGTCTCGTCGTCCAGGATGTGCAGGGCGTGCCCGTCGAGCAGCCACAGCTGGGGCTGCCAGGAGGCGTCGAAGGAGAACGACCAGGCGTGTCCGACGCGGAGGCGGTGCCGGCCGGTGGTGCGCTTGGCGAGGTCGTGGAGCATGCTCCGGTGGCTGTGGAAGAGGTTCACCACACTGCGGTGGCAGACGACGACTCCCTTGGGGCGGCCGGACGATCCGGAGGTGTGGATGACGTATGCCGGGTGGTACGGATCGGGTCCGGGTTCCGGGTTCTCGGCCGACTGGCGGGCCAGCCGTCCGGCGGTCTCCTCCGAGTCCAGGATCAGCAGCGGTACGTCGCTGTCCGGGATGCGGTCCGCCAGGGCCTCGGTGGTGAGGACGAGCCGGGGCCGGGCGTCGTCGAGAAGGGTGCGGACGCGTTCGGCGGGCAGGTCGGCGTCGATGGGGAGGTAGGCGGCGCCCGCCTTCATCACCGCGAGCACGGCGGCCATGAAGTCCGCCGTACGCGGCAGTGACAGGGCGACGATCCGCTCGGGTCCGGCGCCGTGCTCGGCCAGCAGGCCGGCCAGCCGGTTGGCGCGCCGGTTCAGTTCCGCGAACGTCCAGGTGACCGTGCCCGAGACGACGGCGATCTCGTCCGGACCGGCGGCGGTCTGCGCCTCGAAGAGCGCGGGCACGGTCTCCGGCGCGCCCGGGGCTGCGGGCAGGGCGGTGTCGTTCCAGGTCTCCAGGATGGTGTGGCGGTCCTCGGGGCCGAGGATGTCGGTCCGGGCGAGCGGCTGTCCGGCGTCGGCGGTCATCGCCTCGAAGAGGCGGACCATCGCGGCCCTGATCCGCTCGACGGCGGTCCGGTCGAACAGGTCGGTGCGGTACTCGGCGGTGAGCGTCAGCCGTTCGCCGGGCTCGACGGCCCAGGCGAACGGGTAGTGCGTCGCGTCCTGGTGGTCGCGCACGTCGGCGCGCAGCCCGTCGCCGGCTCCGAGGCCGGGCCCCCCGGCGTCCGGGTAGGACTCGAAGACGACGAGGGTGTCGAACAACTCGCCCAGACCCGCGCCGCGTTGGATGTCGGACAGTCCGATGTGCTGGTGCGCGATCAGCCGCGACTGCTCGTCCTGGAGGCGGTCGAGGAACGCGCCGAGGCTCTCCCGTTCGTCGATCCTGACGCGTACGGGCACGGTGTTGATGAACAGGCCGATCATCGATTCGACATCGGCCAGCTCCGGGGGGCGGCCCGAGACGGTGGCGCCGAAGACGACGTCGGCACGTCCGGTGAGCCGGGAGAGCAGCATGCTCCAGGCGCCCTGGACCAGCGTGTTGACGGTCAGGCCGCGCGCGCGGGCGAGGCCGGTGAGGGCGTCGGTCAGCTCCGGGGTCAGTCGTGTGGTCAGGGTCTCGGGCACGGCCGGGGCGCGGCCGGGGTCTGCGGCCACGAGGTGGGTGGGTTCCTCCAGGCCGACCAGGGCGTTCGCCCAGGCCGCGGCCGAGGCCTCGGCGTCCTGGCGGCCGAGCCAGGCGAGGTGGTCGCGGTAGGGAGCCGGGGCGGGCAGTTCCCGGCCCGCGTACAGCTCGGTCAGCTCGGCGAACAGGCGCGGGACGGACCAGCCGTCGAGGAGGAGGTGCTGGTGGGACAGGACCAGCCGGTGTGCCGTCGGCCCGACCTTGACGAGCATCAGGCGCAGCAGCGGCGGCTCGGCGGAGTCGAACCGGCGCCGCTCCTGGTCGAGGCAGTGGGTCCACCGCGCCTCTCGGGCGGTGTCGTCCAGGTCCGACAGGTCGACCTGGCGCCAGGGCAGTACGGCGGTGCGGGGGACGAGCGCGACGGGGCGGCCGGAGGACAGGTAGCGGAAGCCGGCCCGGAGGTTGCCGTGCCGGTCGAGCAGTGCCTGGCCCGCGCGGCGCAGCCGGCCGCCGTCAAGGGGTCCGTCGAGGTCGTAGGAGACCTGCACGGTGTAGACGTCGGGGCCGTCGTCGCCGGAGTCGAAGGAGGCGTGGAACAGCAGCCCCGCCTGGAGGGGTGACAGTGGCAGGTTCTCGGCGGCACCGAGTTCCGAGAGTTCGGCGCGCTCGTCGTCGGTGAGCGCCGTGAACAGGTCGCCGTCGGGCACGGGGCCGGCGATGTCCGCCAGGTCACCGGCGACGGCGGCCAGGGCGGCGGCCGTCTTGTGCCGGAAGACGTCGCGGGGGCTGATCGCGAGTCCGGCGGCGCGGGCCCGGGCCACGAGTTGCATCGCGACGATGCTGTCCCCGCCGAGGCTGAAGAAGTCGTCCTCGACGCCGACCCGTTCGAGGCCGAGGACGTCGGCGAAGAGGCCGCACAGTTCGGCCTCGCGCGTGGTGCGCGGCAGGGTGCCGGTGGTGGCCGCCGCGAAGTCGGGTGCGGGCAGGGCCCTCCGGTCCAGCTTGCCGTTCGGGGTGAGCGGCAGGGCGTCGAGGGTGATGACGGCGGCCGGGACCATGTGGTCGGGGAGCAGGGCGGCGAGGTGCGTGCGCAGGCCGGCGGGGTCGGGGGCGTGGCCGGGGGCGGGGACGACGTAGGCGACGAGACGCTGTTCGCGGGCCACGACGGCGGCGTGGGCCACCGTCTCGTGCCCGGTGAGGACGGTCTCGATCTCTCCGGGTTCGACGCGGAAGCCGCGGATCTTGACCTGGTCGTCGGTGCGGCCGAGGTATTCGACGACTCCGTCGCCGGTCAGGCGGGCGAGGTCGCCGGTGCGGTACATGCGGGTACCGGGCGGGCCGTACGGGTCGGCGACGAAGCGTTCGGCCGTCAGGCCGGGCCGGTCGAGATAGCCCCTGGCGAGTTGGACGCCCGCGAGGTGGAGCTCGCCCGCGACACCCGGCGGCACCGGCCGCAGCGCCTGGTCCAGGACGTACAGGCGGGTGTTCCAGACCGGCCGGCCGATCGGGACGCGGTCGGCTCCCGGCAGGATCCGTGCGGCCGTGACGTCCACGGACGCCTCGGTCGGCCCGTACAGGTTGTGCAGTTCGACCGGCAGGAGCGTGTGGAAACGTGCGGCGAGGTCGGCGGACAGCGCCTCGCCGCTGCACAGGACGCGGCGCAGTCCGGTGCAGCGCGTGGCGGTGGGTTCGTCGAGGAAGGCGCGGAGCATCGAGGGCACGAAGTGGGCCGTGGTGACGGCCTGTTCCTGGATCAGTTCGGCGAGATGGGCCGGGTCCCGGTGTCCGTCGGGGCGGGCGAGGACCAGGGCCGCTCCGGTGATCAGCGGCCAGAAGAACTCCCACACGGACACGTCGAATCCGGCGGGGGTCTTCTGCAGGACGCGGTCGCTGTCCGTCAGGCCGTACGTGTCCTGCATCCACAGCAGGCGGTTGACGATGCCCCGGTGCGGTACCTGCACCGCCTTCGGCCGGCCGGTGGAGCCGGAGGTGTAGATGACGTAGGCCGGGTTCGACGGGTCCACGGAGGCGGGCAGTTCGCCTTCGGGGCCGTCCGGCGGCGGACCGTCGAGCACGTACACCGGACGGGCATCCGCGAGCATGAACGCGCTGCGCTCCGGCGGGTGTTCGGCGTCGATCGGGAGATAGGCGGCTCCGGTGCGCTGCACCGCGAGCAGGGCGACGACGAGATCCGCCGAGCGGGGCAGCGCGACCGCGACCGTGCGCTCGGGTCCCGCGCCGAGTCCGGCCAAGACCCGTGCGGTCCGCTCGACCTTGGACTCCAACTCGCCGTAGGTGAGCCGCTGTTCACCCGCGATCAGTGCGAACGCGTCGGGCGTCCGGGAGGCCTGGGCCCGGAACAGTTCCACGAGGGTCGTGGCCGGCACCTCGTGCGCGGTGTCGTTCCACCGCTCGACCGCGTCGCGGCTCTCGTCCTCGTCGAGCACGTCGAGATCGCGTACGGGGCGGGCGGGGTCGGCGGCCACCTGCTCCAGCAGGGTGACGAGGCGGTGCGCCATCCGCTGGACGGTGCTGTCGTCGAACAGGTCGGCGCTGTACTCGATCCAGCCCTGGATGCCCGCCCCTTCGCCCTGTTCGACGAAGTCGAAGCTGAGGTCGAACTTGGCGCTCGGCGGACCGACCGGTTCACGTCGTGCCTTCAGGCCGGGCAGTTCCGGAACACCGCCGGGCTCGCCCAGGTGGACGACCATCACCTGGAACAACGGGTGCCGGGCGAGGGAGCGTTGCGGGTTGAGTGCCTCGACCAGCCGCTCGAAGGGCAGTTCCTGGTGGTCGTAGGCCGCGAGGTCGGTCTCGCGGACCCGGCGCACAAGGTCGGTGAATCCGGGGGCGCCGGACAGATCCGTGCGCAGGACCAGGGAGTTGACGAAGAACCCGACCAGGTTCTCCAGTCCTTCGTCGCCGCGTCCGGAGACCGGCGCCCCGAGGGGGATGTCGTCCCCGGCGCCGAGCCGGTGGAGCAGGGCCGCCACGGCGGCCTGCGCGACCATGAACATGCTGGCGCCCTCGGCGCGGGCCAGTTCCCGCAGCCTCCGTTCGAGGGCCGGGGAGAGGGTGAAGCCGACGGTGCCGCCCGCGTGGCCGGACTCGCGGGGGCGCGGCCGGTCGGTGGGCAGGGTCAGTTCCTCGGGCAGGCCGGCCAGCCGCTGGGTCCAGTGGGCGAGCAGTGCGTCGCCGTCGGCGGAGAGCACTTCCTCCTGCCAGAGCGTGTAGTCGGCGTACGTGGCCGGGAGCGGGGCCCAGTCGGGGGAGTGACCGGCGGCGCGGGCCGCGTAGGCGGTGCCGAGATCGGCGAGCAGCGGCCGGTCCGACCACTCGTCCGTGGCGATGTGGTGGAGCAGCAGAAGCAGGATGTGCTCGTCCGGACCGGTCTCGCACAGGGTGACGCGCAGCGGGGGTTCGGTGGACAGGTCGAAGGGGTGCGCGGCGGCCTCGGCGAGCCGGTCCGCGGGTTCCGTGCGGAGGGTGATCCGTGCCTGTTCCGGTTCCAGGACGTGCTGGTGGGGCAGGCCGTCGGGGCCGGTCGGGAAGACCGTGCGCAGGGTGGCGTGCCGGGCGACGAGGTCGCCGAGCGCGGCTTCCAGGGCGGCGCGGTCCAGGGTGCCGGTGAGCCGCCAGGCGGCGGGGATGTTGTAGGCGGGGGTGGGGCCGTCGACCTGGTGGAGCAGCCACAGGCGGCGCTGGGCGGAGGAGAGGGGCAGCCGTTCGGGGCGGGCCCGGCCGGCGGTGAGGGCCGGGCGGGCGGCGAGGCGGGCCGCGTCCAGGTGGGCGGCGAGGCGGGCCACGGTGGGCGCGTCGAAGACCGTACGCAGGGACAGTTCGGCGTCCAGCGCGGCGCGTACCCGGCTGACCAGGCGCATGGCGAGCAGGGAGTGGCCGCCGAGCGCGAAGAAGTCGTCGTCGATGCCGACGCGGTCCACGCCGAGCACCGCGGCGAACTGGTCGCACAGCAGTTCCTCACGGGCGGTGCGCGGCAGCCTTCCTCCGGGGGCCGCCGTCGTGTCGGGTGCGGGAAGGGCCGCGCGGTCCAGCTTGCCGCTGACCGTGCGGGGCAGAGTGGCGAGCGGGACGAAGACGGCGGGGACCATGTGCTCGGGCAGGACGGCCGCGAGGTGCGCGCGCAGCGTCGCCGGGTCGGTGCCGTCGGGGGTGGCGGGGACGACGTAGGCGACGAGCCGGCGGGTTCCCGGTGTGTCCTCGCGGACGACGACGGCCGCCGCGGCGACGGACGGGTGCGCGGTCGTGGCGGTCTCGATCTCGCCGGGTTCGACACGGAATCCACGCAGTTTGACCTGCTCGTCCGCGCGGCCGAGGAATTCGAGGGTGCCGTCCGTGCGGCGCCGCACGAGGTCGCCGGTGCGGTACATGCGCTCGCCGGACGGGCTGTGCGGGTCGGCGACGAAGCGTTCCGCGGTGAGGGCGGGCCGGCCCAGATAGCCGCGGGCCAGGCCCTCACCGGCGAGGTACAGCTCGCCGGGGACGCCCACGGGCGCGGTACGCAGTCGGTCGTCGAGGACGTGGGCGCGGATGTTGTCGAGCGGCGCCGCCCAGGCGGGGCGGCCGGTGCCGCCGCCGTGCCAGCCGTACGCGTCGACGGCGCACTCGGTGGGCCCGTACAGGTCGTGCGCGGCTACGCCCGGCAGGGCGTCCAGGCGCCGCCACAGCGCGGCGGGGGTGGCCTCGCCGCCGACCGCGATGACGGCCGGGGCACGGCTGCCGGGGGCGAGGAAACCGTGGTGGAGGAGTTCGCGCAGATAGGTCGGGGTGAGGTCGACGAAGTCGATGGCCCGCTCGTCCAGGGTGGCGAGCAGCGCGGCCGGGTCGAGCAGGGTGGTCTCGTCGACGACGTGCAGTTCGTGTCCGGCGAGCAGCCACAGCAGGGGTTCCCAGGACCCGTCGAAGCTGAACGAGGCCGCGTGGAGGGCCCGCAGGACGCTCCGGCCGGTGTCCTGGACCGCGGGTGCGATCAGGTCGCGCCGATGGGAGGCGAACAGGTTGGACAGTCCGCGGTGGGTGCCGGTCACACCCTTGGGGGTGCCGGTGGAACCGGACGTGTAGATCGTGTAGGCGGCGGACAGCGGGTGGTGGGTGCGCGGCGGAGCCGGGTGGGCCGCCGGGAGCGGGGTGTCCAGGAACAGCCTTGGCGGGCCAGGCCGTTCGGGCAGCCGGGCGGCCTGCTCGGTGGTGGTGAGCACGCAGACCGGGGCCGCGTCGGTGAGCATGTGCTCCAGCCGGTGGGCCGGGTACGCGGGGTCGAGGGGCAGGTAGGCGGCGCCCGCGCGGAGCACACCGAGCAGGGCGGGCACCATCGCGTCCCGGGGCAGGGCCAGGGCCACCACCGTGCCCTCACCCGCTCCGTGGCGCAGGAGCAGTCCTGCGACGGCGTCGACGCGGGCGGACAGCTCGGCGAAGGTGTAGCTGCCGGTGGCGGTGACCAGGGCGGTCCGCCCGGGGTACGCGGCCGCCGCGGCGGCCAGGATCTCCGGCACGGACCGGGTCTCCACCGGGTGGGCGGTGTCGTTCCAGGTGTCCTCGGCGGCCGTCCGCTCGGCGTCCGTGAGCAGGTCGATCGCCGCGATGGGCAGGTCCGGGGTGCCGGAGGCGCGGCGCAGCAGCAGGACGAGGCGTTCGGCGAGGAGCCCGGCGGTGGCCGGGTCGACGAGATCGGTGGCGTACTCCAGGAGCAGGGTGACGCGGCCGCCGGTGCCCTCGTCGACGAAGGTGAGGTCGAGGTCGAACTTGGCGGTGCCGGTGTCCATGTCGTACCACTCGGTGGGCAGGCCCAGCAGGTCCGGGTCGCCGTCGGGGCGGTGGTGGTAGCCGAGCATGACCTGGAACAGCGGGTTGCGGCCCGCCACGCGCGGCGGGTTGAGGGCCTCGACGACACGGTCGAAGGGGAGGTCCTGGTGCTCGAAGGCGGCGAGGTCCGACTCCTTCACCCTGGACAGCAGTTGACGGAACGACAGGTCGGGGCCGGACAGGTCCGTGCGCAGCACCAGGGTGTTGACGAAGAAGCCGACCAGGTCGTCGAGCGCGCTGTCCGTGCGTCCGGCGATGGGTGCTCCGAGCGGGATGTCGTCACCCGCGCCCAGGCGGTGCAGCAGGGCGGCCGTGGCGGCCTGGAACAGCATGAACATGCTGGTGCCGGTCGTGGCCGACAGCTCGCGCAGCGCCTCACCCAGCTCGCGGGGCAGTTCGCGGCGCAGGGTGGCGCCGCGTCCGCTCGGCTCGGCCGGGCGCGGCCGGTCCAGGGGGAGCGTCAGTTCCTCGGGCAGGGCGCGCAAGGTCTCGGTCCAGTAAGCGAGTTGGTGCTCGCCCACCTGAGCCAGGAGCTCCGTCTGCCAGAGCGTGTAGTCGGCGTACTGCACCGCCAGGGGCGCGAGGGCCGGCGCGGTGCCGGAGATCCGTGCCCGGTAGGCGGTGTCCAGGTCGGCCAGGAACGGCCGGTCGGACCACTCGTCGGTGACGATGTGGTGCAGCACGATCGCGACGACGCAGCCTTCGTTCCCGCCGCCCGGCACGGGGCGGAACACCGTGGCCCGCAGGGGCGGTTCGGCGGCGAGGTCGAAGGGCCGGCGCTGTTCCGCCTCGATCAGCGCGGGCAGTTCGGCCTCGGCGCGGTCGGTCACGGTGAACGGGACGGTGGCCTCGCGCGCGTCGAGGACACACTGGTACGGCTCGCCGTCGTGCTCCCCGACGAGCGTGCGCAGCGATTCGTGCCGCGCCACCACGTCGTGCAGGGCCTCGCGCAGGGCGTCCGGATCGAGTTCGCCGCGCAGCCGGAAGACCAGCGGGAAGTTGTAGGCGGCGCCGCCACCGGTGATCCGCTCGACCAGCCAGAGCCGGCGCTGGGCCGCGGAGAGCGGGACGCGTTCGGGGCGCCCGGCCACGGCGGTGACGGTGGGACGGGCGGGCCGTCCGCCGTCGGCGCGGGCGGCGAGCAGTTCCGGTGTGGGTGCCTCGAACAGGTCGCGGATCGCCAGTTCGGCGCCCAGCTCGGTACGGGCGCGGCTGATCAGCCGGGTGGCGAGCAGGGAGTGGCCGCCCAGGTCGAAGAACCCGTCCTCGGCGCCCACCTCCGGCAGTCCGAGCACCTCGGCGAAGAGGCGGCAGAGGACTTCTTCGCGGGGGGTGCGCGGGCCGCGGCCGGTGCCGGGCGCGGCGGCGGGTTCGGCCTCGGGCAGCGCGCGGACGTCGAGCTTGCCGTTGTCGTTCATGGGCAGCCGGTCGAGGACGACGAAGGCGGCGGGCACCATGTAGTCGGGCAGCCGTGTCTTCAGGTCCTCGCGCACCCGCCGGATCAGGGCGTCCCTGTCACGGGCGGCCGTCGGCGCGTTGGCGTACGGGGGTTCGCCGCCGCCGGGCCGGTACAGCCCCGTGACGGGCCGGGGGGCCGGGCGGGTGGCCGCGGCTCCTCGGTCCGGGCCCTTTCCGTCCGCCGGCTCCTCGTCGTCCGCCCGCACGAACACGGCTTCGTAGCAGCCGGGTTCGGCCGACCAGGTGGTGAGCACCCGGTAGCCGAGGGCGGCGCCGAGCGCGTGCAGGTCCTCCGGGTCCACTCCCCCGCCGACGGCGTCGGGCGCGACGACGCGGCCGTCCTCCAGGGCGCGCAGTGCCGCGCGTTCCCCCGCGGTGCGCGCGTCGGGCACCTCGGTGACGCGCAGCCGTCCGGGCCGCTGTTCGCCGAGCCTTGTCACGAGGTCGGCGGACCACGGGACGGCGGGTACTCGGGACAGGTCGAGCGGGTCGGCGCCCTCGCGGTACAGGACGGCGTCGTAGCGGTGCCGGGAGAGTTCGTTGTGGTGATGGCCGCGCTTGGTGCGCAGGTCGACGTCGTGTCCGAGGGTGGTGAACCAGTCGGGGTCGACGAGGAGTTCCTTCTCCAGGCGCAGTCCGCGCCCGGCGGCCCTGCGGACGTCCTCGGGGTCCGCGTCGGTGGCCGCCCGGGTGAGCTGGACGGCGGTGTGGAAGACGGGGGCGAGGCGGGGGTTGCGCACGTCACCGACGAACAGCGCCCCACCCGGCCGCAGCAGCCGCATGGCTCCTTCGACGACCTCGGTGAGGTAGTCGACGCCGGGGAAGTACTGGACGACGGAATTGATGACGACGGTGTCGAACCAGCCCTCTGGCAGGCCCGTCAGATCGTGGGCGGGCCGGCAGCGCAGTTCGACCTTGGCGGCGAGCGCGGGGTCGCGCCCCAGTTCCTCGCCGAGCTTGCGGATCACGGGGGCGGCGAAGTCCGTCGCCCAGTAGGCCTCGGTGTCGGGAGCCAGCCGTGACAGCAGCAGACCGGAGCCGACGCCGATCTCCAGCACGCGGCGCGGGTTCAGTTCCCGGACGCGCTCGACGGTCCGCTCGCGCCACTCGCTCATCTCGGCGAAGGGGATCGGCCGGCCGTCGTAACTGCTGTCCCAGCCCGCGTAGTCCTCGGTGAACAGGGCGGTGCTGATCCGCTCGTACTCGTCGGAGTAGACGTCCTGCCACTCACCGACGTGTTCGCGCGCCACCCCGTCCCGTTCCTCGCCACTGCGTTCGGCGGGAACCACATAGCCGATCAGGCGCTGCGTGCCGGGGGCGGTCGCGTCGTCGCGGGCGATGACGGCGGCCTGGGCGACGGTGGGGTGCTGGGCGAGCGCGGTCTCGATCTCGCCCGGTTCCACGCGGTAGCCACGGATCTTGACCTGGTCGTCGGTGCGGCCGAGGAAGTCCAGGTTGCCGTCGGGGTTGCGGCGGACGAGGTCGCCGGTGCGGTACATGCGTTCGCCGGGTTCGCCGAACGGGTCGGCGACGAAGCGCTCCGCGGTCAGGCCCGGCCGGTCGAGATAGCCGCGGGCCAGGCCGATCCCGGCGATGTACAGCTCACCGGGCACGCCCTCGGGCAGAGGCCGCAGCCAGGCGTCCAGGATGTGCGCACGGGTGCCGCGGATGGGGCGGCCCACGGTCGGAGTGGCGCTGTCGAGGGTGCCGCCACCGAGCGTGTTGATCGTGTACTCGGTGGGTCCGTAGAGGTTGTAGCCGTACGTGCCCTCGGTGTCCCTGAGCCGGTTCCACACCGTCTCCGAGACGGCTTCGCCGCCGAGCAGGACGAGCGGGGGGCGATGCCCCTCCAACAGGCCCTGCTCCATCAGGAGATGGGCGTAGGTGGGGGTCACGTTCACGACGTCGACGCGGTGCGTCTCGCAGTACGCGACCAGCGCCTCGGCGTCGCGCCGCAGCTCCTCGTCGCAGATGTGCACCTCGTGGCCCTCGACGAGCCAGAGCAGCTCCTCCCACGACATGTCGAAGGCGAACGAGACGGTGTGCGCGATCCGCAGCCGCCGTCCGCCGGCCGAGGCGATGGCCGGGGTGAAGATCTCCCTCTGGTGGTTGAGCTGCATGTTCGTCAGACCGCGGTACGGGGTGACGACGCCCTTGGGCCGTCCCGTGGAGCCGGAGGTGTAGATGACGTACGCGGGGTGCTCCAGGCTGAACCGTCGCCTGGTGAAGTCGGCGGGGAGAGCGGCCAGTTCGGCCTCGACGGCCGGATCGTCGAGCAGGACGCGGGGTGTTCCGGCGGCCGCGCCAGGGAATCGAGCGGCGACCGGGGCCGTGGACAGGATCAGGGCGGGGCGGGCGTCGTCGAGCATGGCCGCCAACCGGTCGTCCGGGTGGTCCAGTTCGAGCGGCAGATAGGCGGCGCCCGTCCGCAGGACGGCGAACAGGGCGACGACCATGTCGGGCGAGCGCGGCAGGCCGAGTGCCACGACCCGCTCGGGCCCGGCACCCCGGGCCAGCAGGAGCCCGGCCGTCCGGTTGATGCGGGTGTCCAGTTCGGCGTACGTGAGGGTGCTGTCGCCGAAGACGAGGGCCACGGCGTCGGGGGTCGCGGCGGCCTGTACGGCGAGCAGGTCGGCGATGGTGTCCTCGGGGGCCGGAACACGGCTCGTGGCGTGTTCGGCGGCCAGCGCGGCCTGCTCGTCCGGCAGCAGCGGGTCGAGGCGGCCCACGGGAGCGTCCGGATCGGCGGCCAGGCGTTCCAGCAGCAGGGTGAAGCGGTCCAGGAGTGCCTGGGCCCTCGGGCGCGGCACGACGTCGGGGCGGTGGGTGAGCATGACCTGGATGCACCGGCCGGGGGTGACGACCAGGTTCACCGGGTAGTGGGTGGCGTCGACGTTGGCGACGGCGGTGGCCCCGTGCCGCTCCGCCAGCTCCGCGAGCCGCTCCTCGGTGTCGCTGTTGCGCAGCACGAAGAGGGTGTCGAAGAGCCTGCGGTGACCGGTCTCGGCCTGGAGGACGCCCAGGCCCAGGTACTCGTACGGCATCACGGCCAGCCGCTCGTCCTGCACCCGGCGCAGCAGTTCGAGGACGGACTCGGCCGGGTCGTACGCGATGCGCGCGGGAACGGTGTTGAGGAACATGCCGATGACGTGCTCGATGTCCGGCACCTCGCTGGGCCGGCCGGCGACGGTGGTGCCGAAGACGACGTCGGTGCGGCCGGTCGCGGCGGCCAGGGTCAGGCCCCAGGCGGCGGTGAGCACCGAGTTGAGGGTCAGGCCGTGACGGCGCGCCTGCCCGCGCAGCCGTTCGCCGAGTTCCGCCGTGAGGACCGCGTCGAGGCGGTCCGGGATGCCCGGTTCGAGGCCCTGGTCGGCGGCGGCGAGCAGGGTGGGTTCGTCGAGGCCGGCGAGCGCGGTCCGCCAGGCGCCGGTCGCGACGGCGTCGTCCTGCACCTCCAGCCAGGTCAGGTAGTCGCGGTACGAACCGGGCGCGGGCAGCGATCCGGGGTCGCCGCCGGACTCGTACAGGGCGAAGAGCTGGTCGAGGAAGGTCCAGGCGGACCAGCCGTCCCACAGCAGCAGATGGCGGCCGATGATCAGCCGGTCGCCGCGTCCGGCACCGAGCCGCACGAGGAGCACACGGAAGAGCAGCGGGCGGGTCAGGTCGAAGCGCCGGGCGCGTTCGGCCTCGGTCAACTCGACGAGCCTGGCGTCCTGTTGACCGGCTGTCAGGGCCGACAGGTCGACCTCTTCGAGCGGGACGGGCGGGTCCGCGACGATGAACTGCACCGGCTGGCGCAGTCCTTCGCTGGTGAATCCGGCGCGCAGGCCCGGGTTGCGCTCCAGCAGGACCGCGACGGCCCCGCGCAGCCGGTCCGCATCGAGCGGGACGGCGAGGTCGAAGGACTCGTGGACCGTGTAGACGTCCAGGGCGCCGCTGTCGTACGTCGAGTGGAAGAACAGGCCTTCCTGGAGCGGGGCGAGCGGCCAGATGTCCTCCACCGGGCCGGGGCTGAGCCGGTGGACGCGTTCGGTCTCCTCGAGGGTGAGGGCGAAGGCGGAACGCGCGGCGCGGGCGGGTCCGGCGCCGGGGACGGCGGCGGTCGCGAGGGCGGCCGGGGTGCGGTGCTCGAAGACGTCACGGGGGTTCACCTCCAGTCCGGCCCGGCGGGCGCGGCTGGAGACGCCGATCGAGGTGATGCTGTCGCCGCCGAGCATGAAGAAGTCGTCGTCGATCCCGACCTCGTCGAGCTTGAGCACCGCCGCGAAGATCTCGGTCAGGGTCCGCTCGCGGTCGCTGCGCGGGGCGCGCGGCTCGGCGCGGACCGTCGTCGGGGCGGGCAGGGCCGCCCGGTCGAGCTTGCCGCTCGGGGTCAGGGGCAGGGTGTCCAGGACCACGCAGGCGCCGGGGACCATGGGTGCGGGCAGCGACCGCGCGAGCCGGGCGAGCAGTTCGGCCGGCTCGGGGGCCGCGCCGCGGGCGGGGACGGCGTAGGCGACGAGGGTGCCGTCCGCGACGGTGACGGCGGCCTGGGCGACGGCGGGGTGCCGCGCCAACGCGGCCTCGATCTCGCCGAGTTCGATCCGGTTGCCGCGGATCTTGACCTGGCGGTCGGTGCGCCCGAAGTACTCGACGACGCCGTCGGCGCGGCGGCGCACCAGGTCGCCGGTCCGGTACATCCGTTCGCCGGGGCCGCCGTAGGGGTCGGCCACGAACCGCTCGGCGGTCAGGGAGGGCCGGGCGTGGTAGCCGCGGGCGAGCTGGACGCCGGTCAGGTAGAGCTCCCCGGGGACGCCCTCGGGGACCGGGCGCAAGCAGGCGTCGAGGACGTGCAGGCCGGTGTTCCAGACCGGGCGGCCGATGGGCACGGTCGTGCCGGGGGTGCCGTCGTAGGGGTGGTGGGTGACGTCGACGGCGGCCTCGGTGGGGCCGTAGAGGTTGTGCAGGGGCACGCCGGTGAGCTCGTGCCATTCGGCCGCTGCCGAGCCGGGCAGGGCCTCGCCGCTGCTGAAGGCGCGGCGCAGGGAGCGCGACCAGGTGGGGTCGGCGGTGATCTCCTCGGACCGGAGGAAGGCCTCCAGCATGGAGGGCACGAAGTGCAGGGTGGTGACGCGTTGTTCGCGGACGAGCCCGGCGAGGTAGGCGGGGTCCCGGTGTCCGTCGGGGCGGGCGAGGACGACGCAGGCTCCCTCGCACAGCGCCCAGAAGAACTCCCAGACGCTGACGTCGAAGCTGGCGGGGGTCTTCTGGAGCACCCGGTCGTCGGCGGTCAGCCGGTACTGGTCTTGCATCCAGGCGAGCCGGTTGACGATCGCGCGATGGGTGACGACGACGCCCTTGGGGCGGCCGGTGGAGCCGGAGGTGTAGATCAGGTAGGCCGGATCGTCGGGGCCGGCCGGAGCGGGGGGCGGCGCGCTCGCGACCGAGGGCTCGGACGGGGCGTCCACCAGCAAGGGGACCAGGCCCGGCAGCGACGGCAGCCGGGGCGCGGTCCCGGTGGTCGTGACGACGGTGGCGGCACCGGAGTCGGCCAGCATGTGGGTCACCCGGTCGGCGGGGTAGTCCATGTCGACCGGGAGATAGGCGGCCCCCGCCTTGAGCACGCCGAGCAGGGCGACGAGGAGGTCCGTCGAGCGCGGCACGGCGACCGCGACGACCGTGCCGGGACCGGCGCCGCGGGCGCGCAGCCGCCGCGCCAACCGGTCGGCCCGCAGGTCGAGTTCGCGGTAGCTGAGGGTCTCGCCCTCGTCGACCGCCGCGGCGGCCTCGGAGGTACGGGCCACCTGGGCCTCGAAGGCGGCGGCGAGCGTGGTGTCCGGGACGGGGACGGACTCCCCCGCCAGGTGGGCACCGGCCTGCTCCGGCTCCGTGAGCAGGCCGATGTCGGCGGCACGCTGCCCGGGGTCGTCGGCCAGGGCCCGCAGCACCAGGGTGAGCCGGTCCGCGAGGCGCCGCGCCTCCTCGGTGCCGATCCGCCGGGTGTGGTGCTTGAGCCGCAGGTCGAGCCGGCGGCCCGGCTTCACGACGAGGGCGAGCGGATAGTGGACGGTGTCGTGGAATTCGTGTCCGGTGACGCGGACGGTGCCGGTGGGGTCGGCGAGGCCGTTCGCGGCCGGGTAGTTCTCGAAGACGACCAGGGTGTCGAAGAGTTCGCCGCCACCGGCGTGTCCGGCGACGCGCTGGATCTCGGCGAGGCCGAGGTGCTGGTGGTCGAGCAGCCGGGCCTGTTCGTCCTGGAGGCGGCCTAGCAGCCCGGCGAGGGTGTCGGCGGGCTCCCAGCGCAGCCGGGTGGGAAGGGTGTTGATGAAGAGACCGACCATCGACTCGATGCCCTCGACCTCGGCGTCCCGGCCGGAGACCGTGGTGCCGAACAGCACGTCCTGGCGGGCGGTCAGCCGGCCGACGAGCAGGCCCCAGGCGCCCTGCACGACCGTGCCGAGCGTGACGCCCAGTTCCCGGGCGCGGGCGGTGAGCCGTGCGGTGACCCGCTCGGACAGTTCGACGCGGACCTGTGCGGGCTCGATCGGGCCGCCGTCGGCGGGGGTCTCGACCAGCCGGGTCGCGTCCTCGGTCCCGGCGAGGGCCGCACGCCAGGCCGTACGGGCGGCGTCCCGGTCGGCGCCGGCCAGACTTCGCAGGTAAGAGCCGTACGGGGTGACCTCGGGCAGCGGGGCGGGGGCGTCCCCGTAGCCCGCCATCAGCTCACGGTGCAGCACGGGCAGCGACCAGCCGTCAGCGACGATGTGATGAAAGGTGAGCAGCAGGCGGCAGCTCTCCCCCGCCATGCGGACGAGGGTGCAGCGCATCAGGGGCGGGTGGGCCAGGTCGAAGCGGCGGCTCCGCTCGTCGGCGGCCACGGCGTCGGCGAGCGAGGCCGCGATCGCGCCGTCCTGGAAGGAGAGGTCCACCTCGCGCCACGGCAGTTCCACGCCGGCGGCCACGATCTGCACGGGCCGGCCGTCGGGGAGCGTGCGGAAGCACGAGCGCAGCGGGGCGTGCCGGTCCAGGACCCGCTGGGCGGACCGGCGCAGCGCCTCGGCGTCGACCGGCCCGGCCAGTTCGAGGGCCTGCTGCACCACGTAGGCGTCGCGGGCCTCCCCGTCCACGACGGAGTGGAAGTAGAAGCCCTCCTGGAGCGGGCTCAGCGGCAGCAGGGCTTCGACGGGGAGGGGGTGTTCGCCCTGGAGTGCCGCGCGCTCGGCCTCGTTCAGGTCGAGCAGGGAGGCCTCGCACGGGCCGTCGGTGCGGTCGGTGCGGTCGACGGCCACCTCGGCGAGCGCGGCCACGGTGCGGTGCCGGAACACGTCGCGGGAGCTGAGCCGCAGGCCTGCTCCGCGGGCGCGTACGAGGAGCTGGATGGCGGTGATGCTGTCGCCGCCGAGCGCGAAGAAGTCGTCGTCGACGGTGACGGAGTCCAGACCGAGCACCTCGGCGTAGGCCGCGCAGAGCAGTTCCTCGCGCGCGTCCCGGGGGCGGCGCCCGGAGCTGAGGGCGGCGTAGTCGGGAGCCGGGAGCGCGGTCGCGTCGAGTTTGCCGCTCGGGGTGACCGGCAGGCGGTCCAGGGGGACGAGGGCGGCGGGGACCATGTACTCCGGGAGCTGTCCGGTCACGTACGAACGCAGCGCCCTCATGAGGGAGTTCACGTCCCGGAAGGGTGCCGGGCGGTTGGCGCGGGATACGGCGCCGTTCACCTCGTACGGTCCGGGGAGCGGTGTCCCGGAGGGGGCGAGGAGCACGTCGAGGCCGCCGTCGTCGGAGCCGCCGTTCCAGGTGACGGCCACGCGGAGACCGTGCCGGGCGCCGAGGGCGTGGAAGGCCTCGGGGTCGGGGGCGTCGGCCGGTGCCGGGGTGCGGCTGCTGTCGCCGAGGGTCGCCAGCGCGGCCAGGTCGCGGGCGAGACGGGCGTTGGGCACGCCCGTGATCCGCAGCGGGGCGCGGCCGTCGGCGAGCAGCGCGTCGACGGCGTCGAGTCCGTTCAGCCCGGACCACGCCGTGGTGTGCGGGGCGGCGGGGGCGGCTGTCGTGGCGGGGGCGTCGGACCGCTTGCGCAGGACGACGTCGTACCGGTACCGGGTCAGTTCGTTGTGGTGGCTGCCCCGCTTGACGCGGATGTCGGCGTCGAAGCCGTCCAGGGTGGCGAAGAAGTCGGGGTCGAGGAGCAGTTCGCCCTCCCAGGCGACCGATCGCTCGACGGCGGCGCGCAGGGCCTGCTTGTCCTCGGGGTCGGCGGCGCGCCGGGTCTCCACCGCGGCGCGCAGGCACCGGAGCAGGCGGGCGTTGCGGACGTCGCCCACAAACAGGGTGCCGCCCGGCGCCAGCAGGTCTCCGGCGGCCCGCAGCACGTCGGCGAGATAGCCGGCGCCGGGGAAGTACTGGGCGACGGAGTTGAGGACGACGGTGTCGAAGTGGCCGCGTGGCAGACCGGTGGTGTCGTGCGCGGGGCGGGCGTCGAGCCGGACGTGTCCGGCGAGTCCGTCGGCGGACTCGACCTGGGCACGCAGGACGCGCACGGCTTCCTCGGAGAGGTCGGTGCCCCAGTACTCCTCGCAGGCGGGCGCCAGGCGCGAGAGGAGGAGGCCGCTGCCGACGCCGATCTCCAGGATCCGGCGCGGCCGGAGTTCGCGGACGCGGGCGACGGTCGCGTCGCGCCACTCCCGCAGTTCCCGGACCGGGATGGGCAGGCCGTCGTACATGCTGTTCCAGCCCGCGAAGTTCTCGCGCAGTCCCCCGGCGCCCTGGTCGTGGGTCGTGGTGTCCTCGCGCCGCCCCTCGGCTCCCGCGGCGGAGTACAGCAGTTCGTGGAGGTCCTTCCACTCCCGGACCCGTTCGTCGGCACCGGCGTCCGCTCCCGAATCGAGGGAGGGGACGACATAGGCGGCGAGCCTGCGGTCGCCGGGCCTGTCCTCGCGGATGACGACCGCGGCCTGGTCGACGGCGGGATGGGCGCGCAGGACCGACTCGATCTCGCCCGGTTCGATGCGGAAGCCGCGGATCTTCACCTGGTCGTCCGCGCGCCCCAGGAACTCCAGACGTCCGTCGGCCTTCCAGCGTACGAGGTCGCCGGTGCGGTACAGCCGCTCCCCGGGCTCGCCAAAGGGGTCGGCGACGAAGCGTTCGGCGGTCAGGCCGGGCCGTCCCAGATAGCCGCGGGCCAGTCCTTCGCCACCGAGGTAGAGCTCGCCCGTGACACCGGCGGGGACGGGCCGCAGCCGCGCGTCGAGGACGTAGGCGCGGGTGCCCGGGTCGGGGACGCCGATGGGCACGACGGTGCCGGCGGGGGTGTCGGGGTCGCACAGGCCGAGCGTGGAGTTGGTGGTGGTCTCGGTGGGGCCGTAGGCGTTGAACATCATCCGGCCGCGGGCGTAGCGGCCGACGAGCTCGGGCGAGACCCGCTCGGTGCCGGCGAGCAGGGTGGCCGGCGGCAGTTCGACGTCCTCGGGCAGGGCGGCGAGGAGGGCCGGCGGGAGGATCATGAAGGTGATCTCGTGGGCGTGGGCGTAGTCGGCGAGCGGAGCGCCCGGGACGCGCAGTTCGGTGGGCACGACGACGAGGCGGCCACCGGAGAGCAGGCCGAGGCACAGGTCCCAGAAGGCGACGTCGAAGCTCGGTGAGGCGAACTGGAGGACGCGGCTGTGCGGTCCGATCCCGAACCGCTCGGTCTGGGTGGCGACGAGTTTGGCGACACCGGCGTGGGAGAGCACCACGCCCTTGGGGCGGCCGGTGGAACCGGAGGTGTAGATGACGTAGGCGGCACCCGCGACGGCCAGCGGACCGCGGTCGGACTCCCCCGGGTCGTGGACCGGGCTCGCCGCCAGCTCGCTCCTCGTCCCGGGCGCGTCGAGGACCAGGACGTCCGTGCCGGGGCACGGCGGGATGTCGCCGGCCACCTCCGCCGTCGTGATCAGGCAGACGGGTGAGGCGTCGGCCAGCATGTACGAGACGCGGTCGGCCGGGTAGTCGGTGTCGACGGGGAGATAGGCCGCGCCCGCCTTGAGCACCGCGACCTCGGCGACGATCAGCTCGGCGGAGCGGGGGACGGCGAGGGCCACGACCCGTTCGGGTCCGGCGCCGCGCGCGATGAGGGTGTGGGCCAGCCGGTTGGCGCGTTCGTCGAGTTCGGCGTAGGTCAGGCGGACGTCCTCGAAGACCAGCGCGACGGCGTCCGGCCGCAGCCGCACCTGTTCGGCGAACATCTCCGGCCAGGTGCGGGAGGCGACGTCGTGCCCGGTGTCGTTCCACTCCAGGAGGACACGGTCGCGCTCCTCGGCCCCGAGCAGCTCCAGTTCCCCGACGAGGGCGTCGGGGCGGGCCAGGGCGTCGGCCAGCAGGGTGGCGTAGTGGTCCGCCACCCGGTGGGCCGTGGCGTCCGTGAACAGGTCCTGGCGGTAGGTCAGCCGCAGCTCGCCGGGGCCGACTTCGAGGGCGAGGTCCAGCGGGGGGCGCGGGGCGTCCGCAGCGGCGGTCCGCACGGGATCACCGGCTCCGGCCGCAACTTCTGACGCCTCGCCGATCTCAACCGCAGCCGTCACCGGGGACCTTGACGGCTCTCCGATCCCAACGGCCGCCTTCTCCACATCCTCTGGCGCTTCGCCGATGCCAAGGGCCGCCACCACCGTGCCCTCTGATGCCTCGCCAGCCCCAAGGGTTGCCGCCGCCAAGCCCCCTGCCGCCCCGCCGGTCTCAACGGCTCGCGTCTTCGTGCCTCTTGGCGCTCCACCGGCCACGGCGCGGAACGCCGTGTTGAACAGCAGGCCTCCGCCGCGGGTCGGCTCTGGCACCAACTGTGCGATCAGCAGGTCGAGTTCGACCCGGTGGGCGCGCGCCTGCGCGCACGCCCGGGCCACCCGGTCCGTCAGGTCCGCGAACGTGGTGCCGCCGTCCACCGCGACCCTGACCGGCAGCCCCTCGACCCCGACGGTGATGTCGTGCGCGCCGCCGTAGCGGTGCAGCAGAGCCACGTACGCGGCCAGCAAGGCCGGTTCGTCGGCCGCGTGGGCGAGCGCGCGGCACAGGGTCCGCCGGTCGCCGCCGGACCGCGCCGGATACGGGAAGTCGACGGGCAGTGAGGCCTCTTGAGGGAGCGGATCCAGCCGCCGGCGCCAGTACGCCGCCACGCCGTCGTCTACATCCGACACACGATCTTCGATTGCGGACACAGGTGACCGTGCCTCCCGAATGCGCGGAACCGGCTCAGCCGGAGGACCGCGGCCATACTAAGGTAAGGATTACCTAACCAAAAGGCCATGGCCTCGGCGATCCCCGATTCGCCCACTACGATTAAGGCCTGCCTAACCTAAGGGAGTTGGCCGTTGGAGACCGCAAGGTGACCGGGGGCAAGCGCGTCCGCCCGGTCGTTCTGGTGACCCTGCTGAGCACGGTCCTGGCCGGGCTCTGCCTGGTGTCCATCGCCGTCGGCGCGGCCGGAATACCGCTCGACGACGTGGTGCGGGCCCTGTTCGGCCACCCGCCGAGCCGGCTCGTCGACAACATCGTCTGGACGGCGCGGGTCCCCCGCACCACGCTCGGCCTCACCGCCGGCGCGGCACTGGGCCTGGCCGGGGCACTCATGCAGGCGCTGACGCGCAATCCGCTCGCCGACCCGGGCGTTCTCGGGGTCAGCGCGGGGGCGTCGTTCGCCATCGTGGTGGCCGTGGGGGTGTTCGGGTTCGGCTCGTTCTACGGCTACGTCTGGTTCGCCTTCGCCGGCGCCCTCGCGGCGAGCGTGCTGGTCTACTTCCTGGGCGGGCTCGGCCGTTCCGGGCTGACGCCGGTCAAACTGGCGCTCGCCGGCATCGCGGTGACCTCGATGCTGTCCTCCCTGACCAGCGCGATCGCGCTCACCGACCCGGACGCCCTGGACCGCTACCGCTTCTGGTCCGCGGGCTCGATGGCCGACCAGGACTCGACCACCGTCCTGCGCATCCTGCCGTTCCTCGCCGTGGGCGCGGTGCTGGCGCTGGCCTGCGCGCCCGCACTCAACAGCCTGGCCCTGGGCGACGACGTGGCCGCCTCGCTCGGGCGCCGGCTGGGTCTGGTCCGCCTCCAGGGCGTCACCGCGATCACCCTGCTCACCGGCGCCGCGGTCGCGGTGATCGGCCCCGTCGTCTTCATCGGACTGGTCGTGCCGCACATCGCCCGGGTGCTGGCCCGCTCGGCGGGCCTCGGCCCGGACCACCGCTGGCTGCTGCCGCTCTCCGCCGTCCTCGCCCCGTGTCTGCTGCTCACCGCCGACATCCTCGGCCGGGTCGTGGCCCGGCCGACCGAGGTCCAGGCCGGCGTGATCGTCGCGTTCATCGGCGGCCCGTTCTTCATCGCCCTGGTCCGCCGCCAGCGCCTGGCGGAGGTGTAGCGTGCCCGATCCCGTGTTCACCGAACCGACCGTGAACTCCACCCCCAACCCGAAGGCGCGCGCCGCCGGTTCGGGCCCGCCGCCGTTGTCGTCCTCCTTCCGCGCCTACCGTCTCGCGGTGCCCCCCGTCTCGGGAATCCTGCGGCCCCGGCTCGTCGCGCTGTGCTCGGTGCTGGGCGTCGGCACCTTCCTGCTGTTCTGCTGGGGCCTGACGATCGGCGACTATCCGATCGGCTTCGCGGACGTCGTACGCGCCCTGGGCTCCTCCGGGGACCCCGGCACCGTGCTGGTCGTCCAGGACCTCCGGCTGCCGCGCGCGCTGGTCGGACTCCTCGCCGGAACGGCGTTCGGCGTCTCGGGCGGGCTGTTCCAGACGATGACCCGCAATCCCCTGGCCAGCCCGGACATGATCGGCCTCACGCAGGGCGCCGGCACCGCCGTGGTCGCCGGCCTCGTGCTCGGCTGGGACGCGGGCCTCGGGACCCAGTCGCTCGGCCTGCTCGGCGCGCTGGCCACCGCCTTCCTCGTGTATCTCCTCGCCTGGCGGCGTGGCACCACCGGGTACCGGATCATCCTGGTCGGCATCGGCGTCTCCTGGATGTGCGCGAGCGCCACCGACTACCTGATGGCCAAGGGCGGGCGCTTCGAGGCGCAGGCCGCCCTCGGCTGGCTGGTGGGCAACCTCAACGGCCGCACCTGGGAGGAGACCCGGCCGCTGGCCGTCGCGCTGGCGGTGCTGCTGCCGGCGGCCCTGCTGCTCGGCCGGCTGCTGCGCACCCTCCAGCTCGGGGACGAGGTCGCCACCGGCCTCGGCACCCGGGTGCAGCTCGTCCGGCTGTCCATCCTGCTCACCGGGGTCGGCCTCATCGCCTTCGCCACCGCGGCGGCCGGCCCCGTCGCCTTCGTCGCGCTGGCCGCCCCGCAGATCGCCCAGCGTCTGGCCCGTACCGCCTGGCCCCCGACCGTCGCCTCCGGGCTCACCGGAGCCCTGGTGGTCCTGGGCAGCGACCTCATCGCCCGCACCCTCGTCTCCGGCACGGAACTCCCGGTCGGCATCGTCACCGGCGTCCTCGGGGCGCCGATCCTGCTCTGGCTGCTCGTCCGCGCCAACCGCGCGGGTTCAGGAGGTTGATCCCATGTCGGCGAATCCCCTGTCGGCGGACGCCCCGCCGGCCGACCGTGTGCCGGGAGCGGGCCCGGACCTGCGGGCCACCGGTCTGCACCTGGCCTACGACAGCCGGACGGTGGTGGACGGCCTGGACCTCGTCGTCCCGCCGGGCCGGATCACCGCGATCGTCGGCGCCAACGCGTGCGGCAAGTCCACGCTGCTGCGCGCCCTCGCCCGGCTGATGACACCCCGTACCGGCACCGTCCAACTGGACGGCAGGGCGCTGCACTCCATGCCGTCACGGGAGCTCGCGCAACGGCTCGGCATCCTGCCGCAGAGTCCCGTCGCACCGGAGGGTCTGACCGTCGTCGACCTGGTCAACCGCGGCCGCTCGCCGCATCAGACCTGGTGGCGGCAGTGGTCGAGGGCGGACGAGCAGGCCGTGCGGGCGGCGCTGGCCGCCACCGGTATGACGGAGCTCGCGGACCGGCCCGTCGACGAACTGTCCGGCGGACAGCGCCAGCGCGCCTGGATCGCCATGGCGGTCGCCCAGGGCACCGAGATCCTGCTCCTCGACGAACCGACGACCTATCTGGACCTGGCGCACCAGATCGACGTGCTGGACCTGATCACCGATCTCAACCGGCGCGAGCACCGGACCGTCGTGATGGTGCTGCACGACCTCAACCAGGCGTGCCGGTACGCCGATCACGTCGTCGCCATGAAGGCCGGGCGGATCGTGGCCGAGGGCCCTCCGGCCGAGGTCATCACCGTCAGGACCGTCGAGGACGTCTTCGATCTGAACTGCGCGATCACCACGGACCCGGTGAGCGACACCCCGCTGGTCATTCCGATGGGACGGCACCACGGCGCGCCCGCCCTGGAGACCGCGGCACGGGCCGACTGAGCGGTCCCCGGCCGCCGTCCGGGCCCGCGCGCCGGGTCCGGGCCCCTTCGAGTCCGGCCGGGTGAAGCGGCGATCGCCGGCCCGGGGTGGAGGACTTCCGCCCGGCGTCCGGCACGATCGTTGTGCCGCGGCCCCCGGCGAGCCCGTGGAGGAGTGCGTGCGGTGCACGGCCGTCGAGGACCCGGGCCGTGGCCACTCCCCTGCGGACGGCCCGCAGACACGCCTCCATCTTGGGCACCATGCCGCCGTCGAGCCGGGGCAGCAGCGACTCCAGCTCGGCGACGGTGACACGGTCGACGACTTGGTCGCCGTCCGGCCAGTTCGCGTACAGGCCCGGCACATCGGTCAGGACGACCAGCGCGTGCGCTCCGAGTGCGGCGGCCACCGCCCCGGCCGCGGTGTCCGCGTTGACGTTGTAGACCTGACCGTCCTCACCACGGCCCACGGAGGACACCACGGGAATATGACGACGCCCCAGCAATAGTGTCAGGACGGCCGTGTTGACACCGACCACGTCTCCGACCAGTCCGATGTCCACACGCTCGCCGCCCACTTCGGCGAACCGTTTCACGGCGGTGAGCGTACGCGCGTCCTCGCCGCTGAGCCCGACGGCGTACGCGCCCCGCTCGTTGAGCAGTCCGACCAGCTCCTTCTGGACCTGCCCGGAGAGCACCATCCGCACCACGTCCATGGTCTCCGGCGTGGTGACCCGGAGCCCGCCCAGGAAGGCGGACTCGATGCCCAGCCGGTCCAGATGGGCGCCGATCTGCGGTCCGCCGCCGTGCACCACGACCACCCTGACCCCGCCCCGCCGCAGGGCGAGGACGTCCTGGGCGAAGGCCCGCCGCAGCGGCGGGTCCGCCATCGCGTGGCCGCCGTACTTGACGACGACCGTGCGGCCGCGCAGCCGCTCGACCGGGACAAGCGGGGCGAGCGGGGCGAGCGGGGCGGCGAGGCCGAGCGGAGCGCTCACGGACGGGCCGTGAGGTAGCCGCCCATGGTCCGGAAGTAGTCGGTGGCCGCGTGCTCGGCTCCGTCCTCGGTGCGCACCCGCCGGACCAGCAGCCCGGGCAGCCGGCCGTTCCTGGCCTGCGCTCCGGCCACGACGACGATCCCGTCGTCCTCGCGGATGAAGATCCGCCCCGGCGTACCGCCGTAGCGCCCGCGGGACACGGCGGCGTCGACGACGCGGATCCGCTCGCCGCGATGGTGGGTGAAGGCGTTCGGGTACGGGTCCGACTGGGCGCGCACCAGGCGCTCCAGGTCCTCGGCCGGCCACGTCCAGTCGATACGGCTGTCCTCGGCGGAGCGCTTGTGGAAGAAGCTCGCCCTGCCGCGGTCCTGGGGTATCCAGCGGGCCCGGCCGGAGGCGATCAGGCCGAGGGACTCGGTCATGACCGGCGTGATCAGGTCCACGGTGCGGTGGAAGAGGTCGGTGACCGTGTCGGTCGCGCCGACCGGGACCGCGCGCTGCAACAGGATGTCCCCGGCGTCCAGTTCGGCGTTCATGCGGTGCGCCGTGACACCGACCTCGCGCTCGCCGTTGATCAGCGCCCAGATGAGGGGCGAGAAGCCCGCGTAGGCCGGCAGCAGCGAGTCGTGAATGTTGAGTGTGCCGTGCGGGGGGAGGTCGAAGACCTCCGGGGGAAGCACGGTGCGCCAGTTGTTGGCGACGATGATGTCCGGCGCCGCTTCCCGCAGCGCGGCGAGGAGTTCGGGGTCGTCGGGCCGGTTGCGCAGCAGCACCGGGATGCCGTGCTTGTCGGCGAGGTCGGCCACGGAGTCGTCCCAGATCTTTTCGTAGGCGTGCTCGCTCTTGGGATGGGTGACCGCCAGCACCACCTGGTGGCCGGACTCCAGCAGGGCCTGGAGCGTGCGATGCCCCCAGGTCTGGTAGCCGAACATGACGACCCGCATAGTCGATCCTCTCTTGGAGACCACCATTGCAAGGTAAGGCTAACCTTATTTACCATCAGGGGCGCCCAAGGGAAGGGAAGTTGCGGTGAACGCACTGCACGACGAACCGGACGCCATACACGACGTACTCGGGATCGGTTTCGGCCCGTCAAATCTCGCACTGGCCATCGCCATCGAGGAACACAACGCCCAGGCACCGGCCGAGGACCGGATCCGCGCGGAGTTTCTGGAGCGTCAGCCCTCCTTCGGCTGGCACCGCGGCATGCTGATCGACGACGCCACGATGCAGGTCTCCTTCCTCAAGGACCTGGCCACGATGCGCAACCCCACCAGCGACTTCACCTTCCTGTGCTTCCTGCGGGAGCGGGGCAGGCTGGTCGACTTCCTCAACGCGAAGACGCTCTTCCCGCTGCGGATCGAGTTCCACGAATACTTCGTCTGGGCCGCGGCCCGGCTCTCGCATCTCGTCCGCTACGACTCCGAGGTCGTCGCCGTCGAACCGGTGACCTCCGAGGACGGCGAGGTCCGCTGGTTCGACGTGACCAGCCGGGTGCCCGGCGCCCCGGAGCGCACCATCACCCGGCGAGCCCGCAACCTGTCGGTGGCGGTCGGCCTGGAACCGCATCTGCCGCCGGACACGACGCTCTCCGACCGCGTCTGGCACAACAGTGAACTGGTCCCCCGGGTGGCCGGGTTGGCCGGCTCCGGCGCTCCCGTCGAGCGGATCCTCGTCCTCGGCGCGGGCCAGAGCGGGGCCGAGGCGGTCGACTACCTGCACCGGTCCTTCCCCGCGGCGGAGATCTGCGCGGTCTTCGCGAAGTACGGCTACACACCGGCCGACGACAGCCCGTTCGCCAACCGGATCTTCGACCCCGAGGCGGTCGACGTGTACTTCCGGTCCACGCCCGAGGTGAAGCAGTCCCTGGTGGACTACCACCGCGGCACCAACTACTCCGTGGTCGACATGGACCTCATCGAGTCGCTGTACGCCACCATGTACCGCGAGAAGGTGCTGGGCAAGGAGCGCCTGCGCCTGCACAACGTCTCGCGCATCCGTGACGTGCGGGCCGAGGACGACCTGCTCGACGTCACGGTGGAGTACCTCCCCACCGGCGAACGGGAGACCATCTCCTGCGATCTGCTCGTCCACGCGACCGGCTACCGTCCCCGGGACCTCGACACGCTGCTGGGCCGGGCCGGGAAACTCTGTCTGCGCGACGACAAGGACTCGCTGCTCGTCGGCCGCGACCACCGGGTGGAGTTCTCACCCGAGGTGACGGCGGGCATCTACGTGCAGGGCGCGACCGAGCACACGCACGGCCTCACTTCGACCCTGCTCTCCACCACCGCCGTCCGCTCCGGGGAGATCCTCGATTCCCTGCTCACCCACCGCGCGGCGGAGACGGTCCCGGCGACCGACTGCTCCGCCTGAACTCAGTTCTGCCGTACGACAGTTGACCCCGGACAGGCCGACGCACCCCGGTACGCCGACCTGTCCGGCGCCACCGAGAAACCATCCGTGTCTCCACGGCGTATCTCGCCGCAACTTAAGGTAGCCTCACCTAAGTTTCCGTCGTCCGTCCTTCCCGGAGGGGTATGGATGAGTGCCGCACATCCGTCGGGGCGCAGCGTCCTGAGAGGCTCGGTCGAGGGACAGCGCGCACGCGTGGCGCTCGGCACGCTCCTCGCCTCCGGGCACCAGATCGGCGAGGCCCTCGTCCCCACCCTCATCGGCGTCGTCATAGACCGAGCCGTCACGGGATCCGACTCCGGCGCGCTCGTGCTGTGGCTCGCGGTCCTCGCGGCCGTCTACGCCGGACTGGCCCTCAGCTTCCGGATCGGCGCCCGGTCCGGTGAACTGGCCGCGGTCCGGGCCGAACACACCCTTCGGGTCACCCTCGTACGGCGGGTCCTGAGCCCGGGGGGCGGGACCGAGGAGGGCAGGCTGCCCGGCGCTCTGGCCAGCATCGCGACCGAGGACGCCAAACGCGTCGGCGCGGTCAACCTGGCGCTGACGCTGGGCTTCTCCTCGCTCGTCGGCATCGCCACCTGCGCGGTCGTCCTGCTGAGCACCTCGGTCGCCCTGGGGCTGGTCGTCCTCGTGGGCACCCCGGTCCTGCTGTGGCTCGGGCACCTGCTGAGCAAGCCGCTGGAATCACGCAGCGAGGCCGAGCAGGACCGGGCGGCGCACGCCTCGGCCATCGCCGCGGACCTGGTCACCGGACTGCGGATCCTCAAGGGCATCGGGGGCGAGCCGGCCGCCATCGAGCGCTACCGCGCCACCAGCCGCGACTCGCTGCGCGCCACCCTGCGCGCGGCCCGGGCACAGGCCTTCCAGAGCGGCATGGTGCTCGCGCTGACCGGCTGCCTGATCGCCGCGGTCGCCCTGGTCGGCGGTCGGCTGGCCGCCCAAGGAAGCATCAGTCTGGGCCAGTTGGTGTCGGCGGTCGGGCTCGCCCTCTTCCTCGTCGGCCCACTGGAGGTGCTCGCCTGGGTCAACGCCGAACTCGCCCAGGGCCGGGCCTCGGCCACCCGGATCGCGGAGGTGCTGGCCACCGCGCCCGCCGTCAGCGCGGGCGGCAGCCCCCTGCCCCAGCCGGTACGGGGCGCCGTACGACTCGCCGGTCTCCGCCACGGCGGACTGCACGACGTCGACCTCGACGTCGCCCCCGGCGAACTGGTCGGCGTGGTGACGACCGACCCGGCGCACGCCGCCGACCTGCTGCGCTGTCTGAGCCGCCGCAGCGACCCCGACGCGGGATCGGTCGAGCTGGACGGGGTGCCCCTGCGCGACCTGGACCCGGCCGAGATCCGTACGGCGATCCTCGTGGCCGAGCACGACGCCGACCTCTTCGAGGGCACGATCCTCGGCAACGTCACGGCCGCCGCTCCCGGGACGATCGCTCCCGAGGCGGCGATGACGGCGGCCGGGGTGACCCAGGTGTCCGAGACCCTGCCCGACGGCGAGCACACGGCGGTCAGCGAACGGGGCCGGTCGCTGTCCGGCGGGCAGCGCCAACGGGTCGCCCTGGCGCGCGCGTTGGCGGCCGACCGGCCCGTCCTCGTGGTCCACGAGCCCACCACGGCGGTCGACACGGTCACCGAGGCCCGCATCGCCTCGGGCATCCGTGAACTCCGCAAGGGCCGCACCACGTTGCTCGTGACAACGAGCCCCGCGCTGCTCTCGGTCACCGACCGGGTGCTGCTCATCCACGAAGGCCGGGTCACGGACACGGCCCCGCACGCCGACCTGGTGCGCCGCCACGAGATCTACCGCTCGGCGGTGCTGGCATGAGCGCCGACCCGGCGACCGTGACCGGCGAGACCACGGCCGCTCGCGAACTCCTGCCCACGGCGACCCCGGCCAGGACGCGGGCCGCCCTGCGCGAGCTGGTCCGCCCCCACCGCCGTACGGCTCTCGCCTGCTTCGCCACGATGGTCGCCGCCACCGCCGTGGGACTCCTCGTCCAGCCGCTGCTGGGGCACATGGTGGACCTCGTCGCCGGCCACCGGCCGCCCGGCGATCTCACCCTGCCCGCCGTCCTATTGGTCGTGGTGGCGCTGGTGCAGGGCGGCACGACGGCGCTCGGGCTGTCCCTGGTGTCGCAGCTCGGCGAGAGCGTCCTCGCGCGGCTGCGCGAGCGGTTCGTGGACCGGGCGCTGCGACTGCCGCTGGAACAGGTCGAGAAGGCGGGCACCGGAGACCTCAGCGCTCGCGTCACCCGGGATGTCGCACGGGTCGGCGAGGCGGTCCGTTCGGCCCTGCCCGAGCTGGTCCGCTCGGTCCTCGCCATCGTGCTCACGCTCGTCGCGATGGCGGCGCTGGACTGGCGTTTCCTGCTCGCCGCCCTGATCGCCGTCCCCGTACAGGCGCACACCGCGCGCTGGTACGTCCGCAACGCCGTACCCCTGTACGCCCGCGAGCGGATCGCCACCGGGGCCCAGCAGCAGCAGTTGCTGGACACCATCGCGGGTGCCGGCACCGTACGGGCGTACCGCCTGGAGGAGCAGCACACCGCGCACGTCACCGAACGCTCCTCGGCGTCCGTGGGCATGACGATGCGCGGGGTCGAGCTGGTGCTGCGGTTCTACAACCGGCTGCACGTCGCCGAGTACACCGGCCTCGCCGCCGTGCTGGTCACCGGGTTCTTCCTGGTGCGTGCCGGTTCGGTGAGCATCGGCACGGCCACCGCCGCCGCCCTCTACTTCCACAGCCTCTTCTCGCCGGTCAACTCGGCCCTCGTCCTCCTCGACGACGCCCAGACGGCCACGGCGGCGCTCAACCGGCTGGTCGGCGTCACGGACGGCCCCGCCGACGGACCGGCACCGGCCGCCGACTCCGACTCCGGTGCAGGCACCGGCACCACCGACCCGACCGACCCTGACACCGGTTTCGCCGACAGGAACACCGGCAGCGAACCAGCCACCCCGGACAACGATCCGTCCGGCGCGGTCGCCGTGGTCGGTGTCCACCACTCCTACGAGCCGGGCCGGCCGGTGCTGCGGGACGTGCACCTCACGCTGCGGCCCGGGGAACGGGTGGCCCTGGTCGGTCCGAGCGGCGCGGGCAAGACCACCCTGGCCAAGCTCATCGCCGGTGTGCACCGGCCGGACGCCGGCTCCGTCCACCTGCCCGGCACGAGGGCGACCGGCGGACCGTCCGTCGCCCTGGTCACCCAGGAGACGCACGTCTTCGCCGGGCCGCTCGCCGCGGACCTGCGGCTGGCCCGGGACACGGCCGGCGACGACGAACTGCGCGCCGCGCTCGCCACCGTCGACGCGCTCGACTGGGTCGAGGCCCTGCCCGACGGACTCGCCACCGTCGTGGGCGAGGGCGGCCACCGGCTCACCCCCGCCCAGGTCCAGCAACTCGCCCTGGCCCGTCTGGTGCTGGCCGATCCGCCGGTGGCCGTCCTCGACGAGGCGACGGCCGAGGCCGGCAGTACCGGCGCCCGGCTGCTGGAGAGGGCCGCGGCCCGGGCGATCGAGGGGCGCACGGCCCTCGTCGTCGCCCACCGCCTCACCCAGGCCGCCGCCGCGGACCGGATCGTCGTCATGGAGGACGGCCGGATCGTGGAGAGCGGCCGTCACGACGAACTGTGCGCGGCGGACGGGACCTACGCCTCCCTCTGGCAGGCCTGGTCCGGCACGCGGGCGCACGCCGACCACCCCCCGCACACCGACACCGCTCCGACACCGAAGGACCACTGATGCCCGGCTCTTTGAGAGGCACACGGCTCGCCGCGGCCCTCGCCTCCGTCCTCATGCTCTTCAGCACCGTCGCGGCCTGCGGCTCCTCGGGGAGCACCGACGACGCCGGTTCCGCGAAGCCCGCGGCCTCGGGCAAGGCGTGGCCCGTCACCATCGCGCACAAGTACGGCAGTACGACCATCACGTCCGAGCCCCGGCGGATCGTCACGGTGGGCCTCACCGACCAGGACGCCGTACTCGCCCTCGGCAAGGTGCCCGTCGGTACCACCGAATGGCTCGGCGGCTACAAGGGAGCCATCGGCCCCTGGGCCGCCGGCAAGGCGGTCGGCGCCACGACCCCGACCGTGCTGAAGGACACCGGCACAGGCCCGCAGACGGAGAAGATCGCGGCGCTGCGCCCCGACCTGATCCTCGCCGTCTACGGCGGCCTCACCAAGGCGCAGTACACGACCCTGTCCAAGTTCGCCCCCGTGGTGGCCCAGCCGAAGGAGTACAACGACTTCGGCGTGCCGTGGCAGAAGCAGACCGAGATCATCGGGAAGGCGCTCGGCCAGGAGTCGAAGGCCAGGTCGCTGGTCTCCGGCGTCGAGGCCGACATCAAGGCCGCCGCCGCGAAGAACCCCGCGTTCGCCAAGTCCAGTGCCGTCATGGCCACCCCGTACGAGGGCATCTTCGTCTTCGGCAGCCAGGACCCCCGTTCCCGTCTGCTCACCGGCCTCGGCTTCAGCCTTCCGGCCGACCTCGACAAGGTCATCGGTGACGAGTTCGGCGCCAACATCAGCAAGGAGCGCACCGACCTGCTGGACACCGGCGCGATCGTGTGGATCGTCTCGGACACCGCCAAGGACGAGGCCAAGCTGCACAAGGACGCCCTCTACGCGGACCTGAAGGTCGCGCGGCAGAGCCGCGAGGTCTACATCAAGGAGACCAGCGACTACGGCAACGCGGTGTCCTTCGTCAGCGTGCTGAGCCTGCCGTACATGCTCGACCGTCTGGTGCCGCAGCTCGCCGCCGCCGTCGACGGCGACCCCGCGACGAAGGTGCCCGCCCCGGCGGCCTGACGACCGTTTCCGGCGGGCCGCACATGTCCGCCGGACGGCTGAGATCTGGATCACCGACAGCAAGAGGTCAAGGTCACAGCCTGGGCCTCTGCTGTCGCCCTAGTGCTCTGACCTAGCATCCGAGCATGACAGTCCTGCCCAACGACGGGCTCGCGCTGGCCGCCGAGTTCCCTTCCGCGACCCATGACCAGTGGCAGCTCCTGGTAGAAGGTGTGCTGCGCAAATCGGGCAAGGAGGTCTCGGGCGCGGCCGCCGAGGACGCGCTGTCCACCTCGCTCGAGGACGGTCTCGCCACCAGGCCCCTGTACACCGCGCGCGACTCGGCCGCCGACGCCGGTTTCCCCGGCTTCGCCCCCTTCGTCCGGGGCGGCAGGCCCGAGGGCAACACCGTGGGCGGCTGGGACGTACGGCAGCGCCACACGGCGGCGGACAACGCCCTGGTCCTCGGCGACCTGGAGAACGGCGTCACCTCTCTGTGGCTCACGGTCGGCGAGGGCGGCGTTCCGGTCTCCTCGCTCGAAGCGGTCCTGGACGGCGTCTACCTCGATCTGGCGCCCGTCGTCCTCGACGCGGGTCATGACGTCGAGGCGGCGGCCCAGGAGTTGCTGCGGCTGTACGCGGCGCGAGGCGTCGCACCGGGTGCCGCGCGCGGCAACCTCGGCGCGGACCCGCTCGGCCACGAGGCCCGTACGGGAACGGCGATGGACTTCGCCCCGGTCGTCCCGCTCGCCCTGCGGTGCGCCGACGCGTACCCCGGACTGCGGGCACTGACCGTCGACGCGCTCCCGTACCACGAGGCGGGCGGCTCGGCCGCGCAGGAGCTGGGCGCCTCGCTGGCGACCGGCGTCGCCTATCTGCGCGAGCTGACCGAGGCGGGCCTGTCGGTCGAACAGGCCTGTGCGCAGCTGGAGTTCCGGTACGCGGCGACCGCCGACCAGTTCCTGACGATCGCCAAGCTGCGGGCGGCGCGCAGGCTGTGGGCGCGGGTCGCCGAGGTGTGCGGGGCGCCGGGCGCGGGTGCGCAGACGCAGCACGCCGTGACCTCGCCGGTGATGATGTCGCGCCGCGACCCGTGGGTGAACATGCTGCGCGCGACCATCGCGACGCTCGCGGCCGGCGTGGGCGGCGCCGAGTCCGTCACCGTCCTGCCCTTCGACCACGCTCTCGGTCTGCCGGACGCGTTCGCGCGGCGCATCGCCCGCAACACCTCGACGATCCTCATCGAGGAGTCGCATCTGTCCCGGGTGATCGACCCGGCGGGCGGCTCCTGGTACGTGGAGAAGCTGACCGACGAACTCGCCCACGCGGGCTGGGAGTTCTTCCAGGGAATCGAGCGGGACGGCGGCCAGGCCGCGGTCCTGCGCTCGGGCCGGCTGGCGCGCGACCTGGCGGAGACCTGGGCGGCCCGCTCGGTGAAGCTCGCCAAGCGGCGCGAACCGATCACCGGCGTCAGCGAGTTCCCGCACCTGGCGGAGCGCCCGGTGGAGCGCGAGCCCGCTCCCGAGGCACCCTCCGGGGGCCTGCCGCAGGTGCGGCGCGACGAGGCGTACGAGACGCTGCGGGCCCGCTCCGACGCGCATCTCGCCGCCACCGGGGCCCGCCCCCGGATCTATCTCGCCACGATCGGCCCGGCCGCCGCGCACACCGCGCGGAGCACCTTCGTCGCCAACCTGTTCCAGGCCGGCGGCATCGAGCCCGTCACGGACGGCTCGTTCGAGGACAGCGGGGCCACCGAGGCCGTCCTGTGCTCCAGCGACGCGCTCTACGAGGAGCGGGCCGCGAGCACGGCCGAAGCCCTCGCCGCGGCCGGGGCCCGGCACGTCTTCCTGGCGGGCCGCCCCGCGGACCACGCCGGTGTCGACTCCTATGTCTTCGCGGGCTGCGACGCCGTCGCCGTCCTCTCCGCCACCCTCGACCGCATGGGAGTGTCCTCCTGATGGGAATCCCCGACTTCTCCGGGATCGACCTGGGGACGCCCACCGCCGAAGGCGGCGCCGACGAGTGGAAGGCCGCCGCCGGCAAGGCCACGGGCGCCGGTGACACGTTCTGGGAGACCCCGGAGGGCATCGCGGTCAAGCCGCTGTACACCGGCCGTGACGTGGAGGGCCTCGACTTCCTGGACACGTATCCGGGCATGGCCCCGTATCTGCGCGGACCGTACCCGACGATGTACGTCAACCAGCCGTGGACGATCCGCCAGTACGCGGGCTTCTCCACGGCCGAGGAGTCCAACGCCTTCTACCGCCGCAATCTCGCCGCGGGCCAGAAGGGCCTGTCGATCGCCTTCGACCTGCCCACGCACCGCGGTTACGACAGCGACCACCCCCGGGTGACGGGCGACGTCGGCATGGCGGGCGTGGCCATCGACTCCATCTACGACATGCGTCAGCTCTTCGACGGCATCCCGCTGGACAAGATGACCGTGTCGATGACGATGAACGGCGCCGTGCTGCCGGTGCTGGCGCTCTACATCGTGGCGGCGGAGGAGCAGGGCGTACCGCCCGAGAAGCTGGCCGGAACCATTCAGAACGACATTCTGAAGGAGTTCATGGTCCGCAACACCTACATCTATCCGCCGAAGCCGTCGATGCGGATCATCTCCGACATCTTCGCGTACACCTCGCAGCGGATGCCGCGCTACAACTCCATCTCCATCTCCGGGTACCACATCCAGGAGGCGGGCGCGACGGCCGACCTGGAACTGGCGTACACCCTCGCGGACGGTGTGGAGTACATCCGGGCGGGCCGCGAGGCGGGCCTGGACGTGGACGCGTTCGCGCCGCGGCTCTCGTTCTTCTGGGCGATCGGCATGAACTTCTTCATGGAGATCGCCAAGATGCGGGCGGCGCGCCTGCTGTGGGCCAAGATGGTCCGGCAGTTCGACCCGAAGAACTCCAAGTCCCTTTCCCTGCGCACCCATTCGCAGACGTCCGGCTGGTCGCTGACCGCTCAGGACGTGTTCAACAACGTGACGCGTACGTGCGTGGAGGCCATGGCGGCCACCCAGGGCCACACCCAGTCGCTGCACACCAACGCGCTGGACGAGGCGCTCGCCCTGCCCACCGACTTCTCCGCGCGGATCGCCCGCAACACCCAGCTCCTGATCCAGCAGGAGTCCGGTACGACCCGGGCCATCGACCCCTGGGGCGGCAGCGCGTACGTGGAGAAGCTGACGTACGACCTCGCCCGCCGGGCCTGGCAGCACATCGAGGAGGTCGAGGCGGCGGGCGGCATGGCGCAGGCCATCGACGCCGGCATCCCGAAGCTCCGGATCGAGGAGGCGGCGGCCCGCACCCAGGCCCGCATCGACTCCGGCCGCCAGCCGGTCATCGGCGTCAACAAGTACCGGGTGGAGACCGACGAGCAGATCGACGTCCTCAAGGTCGACAACTCCTCCGTGCGCACGCAGCAGATCGAGAAGCTGCGCCGGCTGCGCGCCGAGCGCGACGACCGGGAGGTCCAGGACGCGCTGGAGGATCTGACGCGGGCGGCGGGCGGCGAGGGCAACCTGCTGGAGCTGGCGGTGCGCGCGGCCCGTGCGAAGGCCACCGTCGGTGAGATCTCGGACGCCCTGGAGAAGGTGTACGGGCGGCACGCGGGCCAGATCCGTACGATCTCCGGGGTGTACCGCAACGAGGCAGGGGAGTCGCCGTCCGTGGACCGCACCCGGACGCTGGTGGACGCGTTCGAGGAGGCCGAGGGCCGGCGCCCGCGCATCCTGGTCGCCAAGATGGGTCAGGACGGTCACGACCGCGGCCAGAAGGTGATCGCGACCGCCTTCGCCGACCTGGGCTTCGACGTCGACGTCGGCCCGCTGTTCCAGACGCCGGGTGAGGTCGCCCGTCAGGCGGTGGAGGCGGACGTGCACATCGTGGGCGTCTCGTCGCTGGCCGCCGGGCACCTCACCCTCGTACCGGCGCTGCGCGAGGAACTGGCGGCGGAGGGCCGGGAGGACATCATGATCGTGGTCGGCGGGGTGATCCCGCCGCAGGACGTGCCGACGCTGCTGGAGATGGGCGCCGCGGCGGTCTTCCCGCCCGGGACGGTGATCCCGGACGCGGCGTACGACCTCGTCCAGCGGCTCTCTGCCGACCTCGGGCACGACCTGTGATCCAACTCGACACCTACGTCAAGGGTGTGCTCGACGGGAAGCGGGCGCTGGTCGCCCGCGCCATCACGCTCGTCGAGTCCACCCGGCCCCAGCACCGGGCGCTGGCACAGGAGTTGCTGACCGAACTGCTCCCGTACAGCGGGAAGGCCCGGCGGATCGGCGTCAGCGGGGTGCCGGGCGTGGGAAAGTCGACGTTCATCGACGCGTTCGGCACGATGCTGACCTCGCTCGGGTTCCGGGTCGCGGTCCTCGCCGTCGACCCGTCCTCCAGCCGTACGGGCGGCTCGATCCTCGGTGACAAGACCCGTATGGAGCGTCTGGCCGTGGACCCGGCCGCGTTCATCCGCCCCTCCCCCACCGCCGGCACGCTCGGCGGGGTGGCGAAGGCCACCCGTGAGTCGATCGTGGTGATGGAGGCGGCCGGCTACGACGTGGTGCTGGTGGAGACCGTCGGCGTCGGCCAGTCCGAGACGGCGGTCGCGAACATGGTCGACTCCTTCCTGCTGTTGACGCTGGCGCGCACCGGCGACCAGTTGCAGGGCATCAAGAAGGGGGTCCTGGAGCTGGCCGACGTGATCGCGGTCAACAAGGCGGACGGCCCGCACGAGCGTGAAGCGCAGTCCGCCGCGCGTGAACTGGCCGGCGCGCTGCGGCTGATGCACGGCAAGGACGCCGTCTGGACGCCGCCGGTGCTGAGTTGCAGCGCCCGTGAGTCGGCTGGTCTGGACACTCTCTGGGACCGTCTGGAGCAGCACCGGGTGCTGCTCGACTCGACCGGCCGCCTCGCCGAGAAGCGCCGTGACCAGCAGGTGGACTGGACCTGGACGATGGTCCGGGACGAGCTGCTCGGCCGCCTGCACGCCGATCAGGCCGTACGGGCCGTCGCCCCCGGCCTCGAACGACAGGTTCGGGAGGGCGGGTTGACGGCCACCCTCGCGGCGGAGCGCATTCTCAGGGTGTTCGGCGGCGAAGGCCGCTGACTTGGACGGCGGTGGCGGGGCAGGTCGGAGCCCGGTCACCGCTCAGACCCGCGGTCGCGGGCCGGGCACCGGACCGGTGCTCCGGCCCCGTCCGCCGCGGCGCCGGGTGATCGCGCGAACGGTCCCCCGAGACCAACCCTGCCCATCGGGCCGCACCGCACGTCATGAACACGGCCCGCCCGGCCGCCGTACACAGGAGCACCGGAAACCTTCCGGTGCTCCCACTCTTTCGCCTTCCGGCGTTTCCCCCGCGGATCTTCGAGCCGGACGGGCGTTGCTGTCAGGCGAGGTGCGGACGGTGCCGAGAACCAGAGTGGGATCAGCGCGGGCGCGGTACGTCAATACGCATGCCGCGCACGTTCAGGACGCGTTCAGGTTGACCTTGTCAAGGTTCAACAGAGATCGAATCCCCCACACACCGCAGGAGCACCCCTTTGATGACGAAGTCCGTGATGAAGAAGCTGCCAGAGGTGACTCTGGCGTTCTGGATCATGAAGATCGCCGCGACGACCCTGGGTGAGACGGCGGGCGACCTGTTCGCCCAGACCCTCAGGCTCGGCTACTTCGTGACCACGATCATCCTGTTCCTGCTCTTCGTCGTGACGCTGGTCGTCCAGCTCAGGTCCCGCCGGTACAACCCGTTCTTCTACTGGACCGTGATCCTGTCGACCAGCATGGCCGGCACCACGATGTCCGACTTCATGAACCGCGACGCCAGTGCCAAGTACCTATCGGGCGGCGCCACGTCGCTCGGCTGGGGCCCACAGGGCCTCGGTCTGGGGTATCCCGAAGGCGCGGCCATCCTGGTCTCGCTCCTCCTGGCGATCTTCCTCGCCTGGAAACTGAGCGGGATGACCTTCCAGATCCGAGACATCGTCACCTTCCGTGGTGAGGCTCTCTTCTGGTCGGCGATCCTCGTCTCCAACACGCTCGGTACGTCGATGGGCGACTTCCTCTCCGACAGCTCCGGCCTCGGCTACCTGGGCGGGGCGCTCCTCGTCACGGGGCTGCTGGCGGTGCTCGTCGCGCTGATGAAGGTTCCAGCGGTGTCGAACGTCCTGCTGTTCTGGATCGCCTTCGTCCTCACCCGCCCGCTCGGCGCCACCGCCGGTGACTTCCTCACCAAGCCGATCGCCAAGGGGGGACTCGACCTCGGCACCGCTGGCTCGTCGGCCGTACTGCTCGTTGTCCTGTTCGGCCTCATGGCCTACGCCCACGTCCAGGAACGCCGCGACGCCGAACCCGGCCCGGAGGCGGAGGCGGTCCGACAGGAAGCCGGCCGTCGGTGAGTTCGGCCTCGGGCATGTCTCCACAGCCCTGACGTGGGAGAGCCCCTCGAATGGCTTCGAGGGGGGGGGCCCCCCCCCCCGCGGCTCACCGGGCCGGGGGGACCCCATCGCCGCCCGGCGCGGGCGC
>NZ_JBHYXD010000007.1:168947-182918 GCF_042751995.1 Streptomyces sp. NPDC059371
TAAACCCCCCCGGTCCCTCCCTCACCCCACAAACCCCACCTTACCCTTCCCCATCCCAAGTGATGCCCCCTCCACCCCCCCCCCACGTCCCGGGCGACTCAGCTCGCGGTCGGAACCGTTCGCCCGGAGGCAGCGGTCGCGGGCTTGGGGTTGAGCATGCGTTCGGCCAACTCGCCGAAGACCAGGCCGAATCCGGCCCACAGGACGGTCTGGATGGCCAGGGCGGAGAGCCTGAACCGCCACAGGAGGGTGGCCGGGAAGTCTCCCGGCACCTCGTTGATCACGGGCAGGAACGCGTAGGCCAGGCCGATCACCACGGCGAAGGCGGCCACCGCGACGACGGTGGCGTACCAGGTGCCCAGGCTGGACGTCAGGCGCTTGCCGAGGATGGTGGCGGCAACGGCGAGGAGCACGCTGAGGACCATCATCAGGAAGTACAGGGCGGTCCGCTTGCCGATGGTGTCGGGGTCGCCGACCGACGGCGGGTTGGCCGGGTACTTCAGGAACGGCACGACATACACGGCCAGCAGTGCGGTCCCGGACAGCAGGAGCGCGGTCGCGCGCGGGCCGAAGCGGCCCACGCGGCCAAGTGCGAAACAGTAGGCGAGCGCGGCGATGCCGCCGAAGGAGACGCCGTAGACCAGGACACCGGTCGCGAGGCCCGCGGTGGACTGGAGGCTGCGGGAGACGAGTTCGACCTCGTGCCCGTGTGCGTGCGAGTGCGCCTCCTCGAAGCCGATGGCACTGTCGACGGACGGTTCACCGAGCAAGTAGGCCACGACCAGGGCCAGTACACCGGCCGCGAGGCCGGCGAGCATGCCGCGTACGAGGAGGTTTCTTACCGTTGCGGAATTCATGACGAGTGCTCTCCCTCGCGTCAGTGGCAGGGGAAGCCGAGAAGGTGGCGGGCGTCGTGCACCCACTCGTGGACGTCCTCGCCCGAGACGACGGAGGTGGCGCCCTGTTCGGCGCCGACGAAGTAGAGCAGGACCAGCATCAGGATGCCGAAGAACGCCGCCCAGGGGACGATCGCACCGATCGGCAGCTTGACGGGGAGAGCGGGAGTGGTGGCTGTCGGCGGAGCGACGGTCTGCGCCATGGCAGGACCTCCTCGGGAGTTCGCGTCCCATCTCGGTGGTGCACAGGATGACGCCTACGGGTCTGACTCACGAGGTCCCGGCGTGGCTGGGACGTCTCGCTCACAGTGGCGCGACCGTGCCGGATTTCCACCGGCTTCCGTCTTGACGTCATCGATATCGGACCGACCGTACCGCGCGGCGCGTTTCTGGCCAAGACCGCGCCGACCGGGGTGATCTTCCTCTCGTCCCAGGTGACGCGCGGTCCTCAGCCCTTCCCCGCCCCGGTATCCGTACCGGTGCCGGACTCCTCGCCGGACAGCCCGAGTTCGTGCTCGCCGAGCGGGGCGAAGAAGCGCTCGACGTCGGCGTCGGTGACCTCGGCGAGTGTGGCCGGGGACCAGCGCGGCTCGCGGTCCTTGTCGATGATCTGGGCCCGGACGCCTTCCACCAGGTCGGGTGCGGACAGGGCGGCGCAGGAGACGCGGTACTCCTGGTCGAGGACCCGCTCCAGCGATCCGAGCCGCCGGGCCCGGCGCAGGGCGGTCAGCGTGACCTTCAGGGCGGTGGGCGAATTGCCGAGCAGGATCTCCGCCGTCTCCTTGGCGGCCGGGTCGTCGGCCGCGAGCAGCCGCCGGACGATCTCCTCGACCGTGCCGGCGCCGTAGCAGGCGTCGATCCACTCGCGCCGCTCGGCGAGTTCGGCCGGCGGGGCGGGCCGTGCGTGAGCGGCCAGGGCCTCGGCCACGGGTCCCTCCGCGAGGTCGGACACGAACCGCCGGAGCGAGGAGGACGGCAGATAGTGGTCGGCGAGGCCGCACAGCAGCGCGTCCCCGGCGCCGATCGAGGCGCCCGTCAGGGCGAGATGGGTGCCGAGTTCGCCCGGGGCGAGGGCGAGCAGACGGGTGCCGCCGACGTCGGGGACGAACCCGATGCCGGTCTCGGGCATGGCGACGCGTGAGCGCTCGGTGACGACCCGGACGCTGCCGTGCGCGGAGACACCGACGCCGCCGCCCATGACGATGCCGTCCATGACCGCCACGTACGGCTTGGGATAGCGGGCGATGCGGGCGTTGAGGTGGTACTCGTCGCGCCAGAAGGCGGCGGACGCGGTGCCGTCTCCGTCGCGCGCGTCGTCGTGGACGACCCGGATGTCGCCGCCCGCGCACAGGCCGCGTTCTCCGGCGCCGGTGATGACGACGGTCTCGACGGCGGGGTCGTGTTCCCAGGCGGCGAGAGCGCGGTCGATCCGGCGCACCATCGCGTGGTTCAGGGCGTTCAGCGCCCTGGGCCGGTTGAGGACGATGTGGCCGGCCCGTCCCTCGGTGCGCAGCAGGACGGATTCCCCGGCGCCGCCGGACTCGGAACCGGATGTCTCGGTGCCGTTCATCCGAACGCCTCCGTCGGGCGGCGGGTCACTATGGCGCGCATGTTCTCGGTGGTTCCTTCCACGGTCCGCTCGGTTCGCCGGTCACGACGACCTCCTCGCCACCGTACCCACCGCGTGATCGAACGGCCGCCGCCGTCAGCCCTCTTCGCCGTCCCGCAGCACGTACAGTCCCGGCAGGTTGACCACGATCGCCTCCTGGGTGCTGCGGGCGATGACGACGACGGCCTCCTCTGCGGAGTCCGGGTTCTCCTCGCGGTGCGGCACGAACGGCGGCACGAAGATGTAGTCACCGGGCGAGGTGCGCAGCCGTACCTCCTCGGGCGTCTCCCCCGCGTCGTCGAGGAAGACGAACTCGGGGTGTCCGCTGACCACGTAGATGGCGGTCTCGGAGGCTCCGTGGTGGTGGTCCGAGGAGGCGGTGGAGGGGGCGACGTGGGTCTGGCCCATCCACAGCTTCTCGGAGCCGACGGTGGTACCGCTGACAGCGGCGAATCTGCGCATGCCTCCGGACTGCGCCGTGTCCCCGTCGAGGGCGTCGGCGCGGATGTGGTGCAGGCGGCTGCGCAGGGGACGTACGGACTGCTCTTCGGCGTCCGGGAGATGGGGGTGGAAACCTTCGCCGGGGGTCGTCAACGGCTCGCTCATGATGGGGGACGCTAGAGCGGCCCGGAAAAGGATGTCAAGAGGTATCCATTGCGCTTCACCTGCGGCAATGTTCCCGCAATGTACGTGGGGAACCGGTGGAGACCCGCCCGGCGGACACCGTGTCGGGCATCATGGGCCCATGCATATCTCCGCGAAGGCGGACTACGCCACGCGGGCTCTCCTGGAGCTCGCCCGCGAACCGGCCCGCCCGCTCACCTGTGAGGCGATAGCGTCCTCGCAGCAGGTCCCGTTCCGGTTCCTCAAGTCCGTGGTGGGCGAGTTGCGCAGAGCCGGACTCGTGCGCAGCCAGCGTGGCTGCGAGGGCGGGTACTGGCTCGGCCGGCCCGCCGACGAGATCACCCTGCTGGACGTCGTACGCGCCGTGGACGGCGAGCTGATCACCCTGCGGGGCGAGCCGCTGGCCGGGCTCGACTATCCGGGCCCCGCCTCCGGGCTTCCCTCGGTGTGGCGCCGTATCGAGGCGGACGCCGCCGCGGTGCTGGGCGGGACGACCCTGGCCGCGCTGCTGCCCGCCGGGACGGCCGGGCGGATGGACCTGGACCGCAAGGGAGCCGCGTGACCCGCGCCCCGGACCGGCCGGCGCCGGACGCGGTGAGGACGGGCGACCCGGTGGACCCGGCGCCGGTGGTGGACGCGGCGGACAGGGTGGAGGTCGTGGAGTACACCGACCCGCTGTGTCCCTGGGCCTGGGGATCGGAGCCGGTGTTCCGCGGGCTGCGCGCCGCGCTGGCGGGCCGGGTCCGCTGGCGACGCGCGTACTGCGTCCTGTTCGATGACGACGACGACGCGCCGCCCGATCCCGCCGCGGAGACCGCCTGGTACGCGCGGTACATCGAGGACATCGGCGCCCACACGGGGGCCCCGCGGGCGCGGCAACTGAGCCGGGTCGCGGCGAGTTCCTGGCCGTCCTCGCTGGCCGCCAAGGCCGCCGAGCGGCAGGGCGGCGAGGTGGCCGAACGCGTGCTGCGGCGGCTGCGGGAGAGCGTGTTCGTGCTCGGTGAACCGGCGGACACGGCGGCGCGGGCGCTGTCCACGGTACGGGGCGTACCCGGCCTCGACCATGAACGACTGGCGGCCGACGCGACGTCAGCGACCGTACGGAAAGCGGTACTTGCCGACCGGGCCGAGGCACGCCGACCGGTCGCCGAGGTGCTGTCGGTGCGCGGCGGCTCGCCGCATCCCGGTGCTGCGAAGGAGACCGCCGAGGGCGGGTACCGCTACGCGCTGCCGACGCTGCTGCTCCGCACTCCCGCGGGACGGCGCGTCGTCCCCGGCTGGCGGCCGTACGAGGAATACGCGTCGGCGTTCGACGAGCTGAGCCCCGGGCTGCTGACGGAGCCCGCGAGGCCGGCGCCCTCGGAAGCGCTCGCGCGGTACCGGAGTCTGACCGGCCCGGAGGCGGCGGTGCTGAGCGACGGACCGTGGCCTCCCCGGGACGCCGTGCGCGTCGATACCGGCAACGGCCCCCTCTGGCTGCACCCGGACGAGGCCGCCGTACACCCGGCCCGCGACCCCGGCGCCGCTGGCGCGCCCTGACGGTCCTGCGGCCGGCGGTCTGAAGGTCCTCCGGCCGGTGGTCTGGCGGTCCTCCGGTCGGCGGTCGGGCCGTGGTGACCGGTGTGAAGCACATCCGCCCACCCCTGCGGCCTTCTGATCAGCGATCAGAACCCGTCCCGCCCAATGAGACACCAATTGGTGTCCATTGACAGTGGCCGAGAACCGGCCGCAGGATGTGCACCATGCTTACGACGCACCCCGCCGTGGAGTGCCGCTACGTGGACCTGCGGCGCACCTGCAGCGCTCTCTGTCGCTGACCGCCCGCCAGCCGCGGCCCCCAGGCGCCTGACGCCCGTCCCGCCGACTCCGGCACCGGCCCCGAGCCGACTCGCCGTCCGGCCCCCGTCATCGCGCGCCGCCCTCCCAGCGTTTCGTCGTTTCCGCTCCCCCGGCCTCCCGGCCCTCTCCGCGATCCGCCGACGCCTCCTGCCCTGAACGCGGCACGCCCCCGTGCGCACCGAAGCGCACACCGGCATGCGCGTCTCCGGCCTGCGTGGCGTCCGTCCGCGGGGTGAGCCGCCCTCGCTCCGCTGCTGCGCCGCCCCGGCGTGGGCGGGAGCCCTCGCAGAAAGAACTCCGATGCCCGGACGTCTCACGCCCCGCACCCCCGCCACGGCCTTCCGCTCCGCCCCGCGACCCGGCCGGCTGCGCGCCGCCGCCCTCGGCACCGCCCTCACCACCGTGCTCGTCCCCGCGCTCGGCGCCTGCGGCGGTGAGGCCTCCTCGTCCGCCGGCTCCGCCGCGCTGAAGTGGACCTCCTCCTACTTCCCCGCCCACTGGGACCCGGTCGTCAGCGGCAGTGGCGCCCAGTTCCGTGAACTCGCCCTGGTCTACTCCTCGTTGACACGGACGGACGAGAACGGGAAGGCCGTCCCTGATCTGGCCAAGAGCTGGGAGTACAACGCCGCGGGTGATGTGATCACCTTCCATCTGCGGCCGAACCTGAAGTTCAGCGACGGCGCGCCGGTAGACGCCGCCGCCGTGAAGGCCGCGATCGAGCGGGCCAAGAAGCAGAAGAACTCCGCCCTGTTCGGCGACCTGACCTCGATCACGTCGGTGGACGCCAAGGGCCTCGACGCGGTGATCCACCTCAGCCAGGTCGACTACCAGATTCCCCAACTGCTGGGCGAGCGCGTCCTGCAGATCGCCAGCCCCAAGGCCTCCGCCTCACCCGACAAGCTGGACCAGAAGCCCGTCGGCGCCGGCCCGTTCATCGTCACCCAGCTCGTCCCGGGCACCAAGGCCGTCCTGAAGAAGAATCCGGACTACTGGGACGCCAAGAACATCCACATCGACAACGTCGAGCTCAGCTCCGCCCCCGACGCCTCCACCGTCGTCTCCGGACTCCAGACCGGCGTCTACAACTTCGCCGACATAGCCCCGAGTCAGGCCGAGGCGGCCAAGAAGGCCGGACTCGACGTCTTCGTGCAGCCCGGCTTCAACGCCTCCAACCTCAGCCTCAACACCAACAAGGCACCGTTCGACAACGACAAGGTCGTCGACGCTGTCCGCTACGCGACCAACCGTCAGGAGTTCGTCGACAAGCTGACGTTCGGCTACGGCTCGGTGACCAACCAGCCGTTCCCGAAGGGCTACGTCGCCTACGACCCCGAGTCGGAGAACGCGTACGCCTACGACCCCACGAAGGCCAAGAGGCTGCTGGGCGAGGCCGGTTACAAGGCGGGTGCCCTCAAGCTGAACCTGGTCATCCCGGCCGAGGACCCGCAGGCCGAGATCGTGCAGGCGCAGTTGGCGAAGGTCGGCATCACTGTCACGATCAAGATCGACAAGAACTGGGCCACACCGTTCTTCGCCAAGGACCTGACGTTCTCGCTGTACGGGACCACCGGCCGTGACTCCGCGGCGCAGACCCTCACCGCGCACTTCGGCCCGAACGGCCCGCTCAACCTCAGCTCGCCGTACGAGCCGTCCGGCTTCGAGGCCGCCATCGCCAAGGTCCGCCGGACCCCGCTGGACTCGCCCGACTACGCGAAGGTCCTCCAGGCGGCGACCCGGGCCGGCCTCAAGAGCAAGGCGCTGGTCTTCACGTACTCCTCGCCCAATCTCATCGCCAAGAGCAAGTCCATCTCCGGGCTGCCGAAGAACCCCGCCCACATCGACTGGACCGGCGTGACCATCGCCGGCGGCAACTGACACCCCGCCCACGACAGAGAGGGGGCAACCCATGACGACGACGGTGGCAACGGCCCCGCCCGGTGTCCGTCTCCCGGCCGCCGCGGCCAGAACCCGGCACGCCCTGGGCCGCGTCCTGGCCACCCTCGCCCGGTCGGTCGCGATCTTCGTGCCCGTCTTCCTGGTCGCGACGTTCGTGACGTTCGCGCTGCGGTCGCTGAGCGGGCTCAGCCCGGCACGCATCCAACTGGGCGAGGAAGCCACTCCCGAGGCGGTCGCCCGCGTCGAGGCGCAGTGGGGCCTCGACCGGCCCTTCCTCGTCCAGTACGGGGACTGGTTCGGCGACGTCCTGCACGGCCGGCTCGGGACGAGCTGGACCAACGGCGCCGACATCTCCACCCTCATCGGCCTCGGCCTGGGCGTGAGCCTGTCGGTGGCGACCTTCGCGCTGATCATCGGAGTCGTCGCGGGGTTCGGTCTCGGCACCCTCGCGGCACTGCGCCGCACCACCTGGATCGACCGTGCGATCACCGGCTTCGTGACGGTGATCTCGGTGATGCCGGCCTTCGTCGTCGGCATCGTGCTCGTCGCGGTCTTCTCAGTGGGGCTGCATCTGCTGCCGTCCGCCGGATACATCCCGGCGGAGCAGGGGTTCGGGCCGTGGCTCGCCCACATCACGCTGCCCGCCGTCGCGCTGAGCTTCGACGTCGTCGCCGACGTCGCCCGCCAACTGCGCGGGGGGCTCGTCGGGGCCTACGGCGAGAACTACGTGACGGGTGCGGTGGTCCGCGGGCTCAGTCCGCGCCGGATCTTCTTCGGCCATGTGCTGCGCAACGGGATCGGGCCCGCGCTCGCCACCCTCGGCCTGAAGTTCCCCGCCCTGGTCGGCGCCTCCGTCGTCACGGAGTGGATCTTCGGACTCCAGGGCTTCGGACGCTTCGCCAACGACTCCGCGCAGGCCGGGGACGTGCCGGCCGTGCAGGGCGTCCTCGTGGTGTCGATCGTCCTGGTCGTCGCCTTCAACCTGATCGTCAACCTGGTGCTGGCCCGCGTCACGCCGGCCTCGCGGCGGGGGGTGTGACCATGGTGCGCCGCGTTCTCGCCCTCACCTCCGGCCGCATCGCCCTGGCCGTCCTCGTGGTGATCGCCGTGCTCGCCCTGTTCGGGCCGCTGCTCGCCCCGCACAATCCGCTGGCCACCGGCGACCAACCGCTCGCCGACGCGTCCGGCGCCCACTGGCTGGGGACCGACTACCTCGGCCGTGACGTGCTGAGCCGGCTCCTCGACGGCTCCCGCGTCAGCGTCCTCGGCTCGCTGGAGGTCGCGTTCACGGCCCTGGCCATCGGCGCCCTCCCCGGCATCCTGTCGGTCCACCTCGGCCGGGCCTTCGAATGGGTCACCCTCCGGCTCGCCGACACGCTGGTCGCCCTGCCGTTCCTGCTGTTCGCCGTCGCCGTCGTCGCACTGCTCGGCAACGGTCTCACCCAGGCGATGCTGGTCACGGGCGCGCTGGTGTCCCCGTTGTTCTACCGCGTGGCCCGCGCCGCCACCCTGTCCGTCGCCCGCTCGCCGTACGTGGAGGCGGCGGTCATCGCGGGCGCCTCGACCGGCTGGATCGTTCGCCGTCACATCTGGGCCAAGGTGCTTCCGCCGATCGCGGTCGCGCTCGCCCAGACGGTCGGCGTCGGGTTCGTCATCGTGTCGAGCCTGACCTTCCTCGGGATCGGGGTCCAGCCTCCCGCGCCCACCTGGGGCGGCCTGCTCGCCTCGGACCTGGGCTATCTGACCCAGCAGCCGTGGGCTCCGCTCGCACCCGCCCTGCTGATCATGGTCACGGTCTGGGCCTGCAACCTCCTCGCCGATGCCATCCGTGACGTCTCCGGCGAGGCGGGCCACACGCCGGCCGGCGGCCGTGGCACACGCGCCGGCCGGCGCACCGAGGCCGAACACGCTCCCGCTGGAGGTGCGCGATGACCGCCCTGTCCGAGAAGCTCCTGGCCGAAGCCGAGACGACCGCGGGGACCACAGAAACCTCGGAGGCCACAGAGGTCGCGGAGACCACAGAGGTGGCGAAGACCGCGGAGGCGGCAGAGGCCTCCCTGCCCGGTCCCGCGGAGGCCGCCGGGCCCGGCTCCGAAGAGCCGGTGCGTTCGGCGGCCCCGGTGCTGGCCGTACGCGATGTGCGCATCGGCGACCCGGCCGCCGGCCGGGACATCGTCCACGGCGTGAGTTTCACGCTCACGCCCGGCCGGGCCGTCGGCATCGTCGGCGAGTCCGGCAGCGGAAAGACCCTCACCTGCCGTGCCGCGCTGGGAATCCTGCCCGCTCCCTTCGAGATCACCGGCGGCTCGGTGGAGATCGACGGCGCCGACATCGCCGGCCTGTCCCCCGCGCGGTGGACCGACCTGCGGGGCACGACGATCAGCGCGGTCTTCCAGGACCCGGCGTCCTATCTCAACCCCTCGATCAAGGTGGGGGCCCAGATCGCCGAGGTCCTCCGGGTCAAGAAGGGGCTGAAGCGGCGCACCGCGCGTCGGCGGGCGGTCGACCTGCTGCGGTCGGTGCACCTGCGCGACCCGGAGCTCGTCGTCGCCCAGTACCCCCACGAGTTGTCCGGCGGGATGCTCCAACGGGTCCTCATCGCCGTGGCGATCGCCGCGGGACCGCGGATCCTCATCGCCGACGAGGCCACCACCGCGCTCGACGTCACCGTCCAGGCCGAGATCCTCGACCTGCTCGCCGATCTGCGCGAGCGGACCGGGCTGGCCCTCGTCGTGGTCTCCCACGACCTGGCCGTCGTCGCCCAGCTCTGCGACGAGGTCCTCGTCATGCGCCACGGCGAGGTGGTCGAGCAGGGCCCGACCGAGGACGTACTCCACCGTCCGCGCCACGAGTACACCCGGCTGCTGATCGCCGAACACCAGCAGTACGGCCTGGAGAAGTTCCTCGCGCCCGGGGAGGACGCATGAGTACCGAACCCGTCCTGGAGGTCACCGGCCTCGAAGTGCGCTACGGACCGCGCCGACGGCGCCGGCACGCGCTGCGCGGTGTCTCGCTCACCGTCTCACCGGGCGAGACCGTCGGGATCATCGGCGAGACGGGATCGGGCAAGACCACCCTGGCACGGGCCGTGCTCGGCCTGGTACGCGCCTCCGCCGGGTCCGTCGTCCTCGACGGCGAGAACGTCACGGCGTACGGCGGGCGCCGGTGGCGGGCGCTGCGCCGCCGCGGTGTCGTCCAGTACGTCTTCCAGGACCCGCTGCGCAGCCTCGACCCCGACCTCACCGTCGAAGCCTCCCTGGCCGAACCGCTGCTCGTCCGCGGTGTGTCCCGCGAGGAGGCGGCACGCCGGGTCCGCGCCTTCCTCCCCCGCGTCCAGTTGTCCGAGGACCTCCTCGACCGGCTGCCCGGCCGGCTCTCCGGCGGACAGCGCCAACGCGTCGCCGTGGCAAGGGCGTTGATCACCGAACCCCGTCTGGTCATCCTCGACGAACCGGTCAGCGCCCTGGACTCCGCCAACCGCGTCCAGATCCTGCGCATCCTCCAGGAGCTCCGCGACGACGGAGTGGCCCTCGTCTTCATCTCCCACGACCTCGGTTCCGTCGCCGGGATCGCCGACCGGATCGCCGTGCTGTACCAGGGCGAGCTGGTCGAGACCGGCGCCGCCCGCGATGTCATCGGCCGCCCCCGGCACCCCTACACACGCCTGCTGGTCCGCTCCGCGCCCACGCTGCACTCGGCCCCGGCCGACCGGGCCGAACGCGACGCCCTGCGGGCCCTGCTGAACGTCTGAACCCCTCGAAGAGACAGGAAGAAAACGCCATGCCCCGCACCATCCATCTCGCCCTGCACCCCTACGGCGTCGGCGGTCCCGGCCAGCACGGTCTGTGGAAGGACCCGCGCGTGGCGAACAACGCCAGCATCGACATCGACTACTACATCCGGCTGGCGAAGGCGGCCGAACACGCCCTCTTCGACGCGCTGTTCATCGTCGACAGCCAGTTCATCAACGCCACCTATCCGGCGCACTACCTCAACCGCCTGGAACCGCTCACCCTGTTGTCCGCGGTGGCCACCCACACCCGGCACATCGGCCTGGTGGGCACGGCGAGTTCGACGTACAACTCGCCGTTCAACCTGGCCCGCCGGTTCGCCTCCCTCGACCACATCAGCGGTGGCCGGGCCGGCTGGAACGTCGTCACCAGCTTCGACACCGGTACGTCCCGGAACTTCGGGCTCGACGAACACCTCGACTACACCACCCGCTACGGCCGCGCCCTGGAGTTCGTCCGGGTCGCCCGCGGCCTGTGGGACTCCTACGAGGACGACGCCTTCCCTGCGGACGTGGCCCGGGGAGTCTTCCTCGACCCGGCCAAGCTGCACGCGCTCGACCACGAGGGCGAGCACTTCAAGGTGGCGGGACCGCTCAACCTCTCCCGCTCCGCGCAGGGCCAGCCGGTCATCTTCCAGGCCGGGGTCTCCGAGGAGGGCCGCGACCTGGCCGCGCAGGTCGCCGAGGGCATCTACGCGCCGGGCGGCACGCTCCAGCAGGCCCAGGAGTACTACGCCGACATCAAGCAGCGCACCGCTTCCTACGGCCGCGACCCCGACCACATCAAGATCTTCATCCACGGGAGCCCGGTCGTCGCCACCACCGACGAGGCGGCCCGGCGCCGCGAACGGGAGATCTTCGAGGAGGACAACGACTTCGACCGCAACCTCGCCCTGCTCGGCCGCTCCTTCGGCGCGTACGACTTCAGCGCGCACGACCTCGACGCGCCGTTCCCCGACGTCGCGCACCTCGCGGAGAAGGGCGGCCGCACGGGCGCGTCGGCCCTCATCGAGCGGGCCCGGACCGAGGACCTGACGCTGCGCCAGGTCGCCGAGTTGGTCAATCAGTTCCGGAGTTCGCCGTTCGTCGGGGCTCCGGAGACCGTCGCCGACACCATCGAGAAGTGGTTCGACGCCGGCACCTTCGACGGCATCAACCTCGCCTTCCGCACCGAGGACGAACTGAACCTCTTCGTCGACGGCGTCGTCCCGGTCCTCCAGAAGCGCGGACTGTTCCGCACCGAGTACGCGGCCGACACCCTGCGCGGCAACCTCGGGCTGCCCGTCCCGGCCAACCGCCACACCCGCGAGCCGCAGCTCGCGAACGACTGAGATCCCGCCGCGACCGGCCGGTGGAGCAGGACCGGCCTCCACCGGCCGCGCCCGGCGGCCGCCTCATTCGAGAACCGTCCGGCACGGCGACCCGACGAGACGACCCGCCACCGAAAGGCCGACATCCCATGACGAGCGAGCGACCACGCTTCAGGCTCGGCTTCCTCACCCACGTCCAGGGACGCGATCAGGACATCGCCCGTACCTACCGCAACGCGCAGGACCTGTTCACCGTGGCGGACGAACTCGGCTTCGACGTCGGCTGGGTGGCCCAGCACCACGTCGCCCTCGGCGGCGGCGGACTGTCCTCACCGTGGACCTTCCTCGCCCACGCGGCCGCGCGGACCACCCGGATCCGGCTGGGCACGGCCGTCACCGTCCTCCCGCTGGAGGACCCGGTACGCCTCGCCGAGGACATCGCCACCGTCGACGCCCTCAGCGGTGGCCGCGTCGAGATCGGCGTGGGCAGCGGATCGAGCGGTCAGGAGTACGCCGCGTTCGGCAAGGACGCCGACCGCAAACGCGAACTGACCAGCGAGAACCTCGACGTCCTGCGGCGGGCCCTGGCCCACGACGAGGTGGGCACACCCGGCTTCCGCATCCAGCCCCGCCCCGGCGACTTCGGCCGCCGCGTCTGGCAGGGCGTGTTCAGCGCGCAGGGGGCCGAGTACGCGGCGCGCCGCGGCTCGAACCTGCTGCTCAACCGGGCGGCGTACGGATTCGACTCCCCCACCGACGAGGTGCAGCGACCCTGGGCCGACGCCTTCCTCGCCGCCTGGGACCAGCCCCACCGCCCGCGCGTCGGCCTGTCCCGCTTCATCTTCCCGGCCAAGGACCGGCGCACGGCGCTCCGCGCGATCGGCGACGACGTGCACCGGGCGGCGCTGCGCATGGCGGAGAGCGGCGCGTTCCCCAAGGGCCTCGACAGGGACGAGGCGCTGCGCCGCTTCCACTCGTTCTACGGCCATCCCGACGACGTCGTCGAAGCGCTGGGCCGGGAGAAGGTCCTGCCCGTCGCGACCGACCTGATCGCACAGTTCAACCCCGCCGTCCCCGACCACGACGCCGCCGTCCGTGCCCTCGAACTCATCGCGACCGAGGTGGCACCCGCGCTGGGCTGGAAGCCCGCGCGCACGGCCGAGCCCGCATCCGTCACACCCGTATCCGCAGGAGCCTGAGATGACCCAGTACACCGACCACTACGGGCCCGAAGGACTCCTCGTCCGCGGCACGATCCTCGTCGTTCCCGGCCGCGGCGAGACCCGGGCGACGTACGCCCGCTTCGGCGCGCGGCTCGCCGCCGACGCCTATCGCGTCAGGGTGATCGACCCGCCGGCCCTCGACGCCGAGAACCCGGCCGCCTCCCTGGCCGAGCTGGAGGCCCGGCTCGCCGAGGCGGTCGAGGACACCGCCTCGGAGGACGGTGTCGTACGGCCGGTCGTCCTCGTCGGGGCGGACTCGGGGGCCGTCGCGCTCGCCGCGCTCCTCGGCGGGGCGCGGGCTCCGGCCGCCTGGTGGCCGAACGCCCTGATCCTCGCCGGTCTTCCCGGCCCGTCCGCGAAGACCGGCGCCGCCGGCGAGACGTGGGACGCCGAGCTCGACGTCCGCACCTCGTGCCCCACCCATCGGGGCCGCCTCACCCAGGACCCCCAGGTACGGCGCGGGTCGCTCAACGACGCACTGCCGGACTCCCTGGTCGGCGCGGCCTACGACAGCGAGGCGCCCCTGCCCACCCTGCTGCTCGTCGGCGACTCCGACCCGCTCGCCGACGACGAGGCGCTCGCCCGTCTGGCCAAGTCGCTCCCCCTGGCCCGTCTTTCGGCCGTGCACGGCGCCCACCACGACGTCCTCAACGACCTCCAGCACCGTTCGGTGGCGGCCGAGGTCATCGGCTTCCTGGAAGCGCTGCGGGGTGACCTGCGGCCGCTGATCAGCGTGCGGTCGAGCGCCTGGTGAGGGCCCGGCGGACGGGGGCGCCGGCGGACG
>NZ_JBHYXD010000008.1:0-18822 GCF_042751995.1 Streptomyces sp. NPDC059371
CTGGCACACCGGGCGGACGTCCGCCGGGCAGGCGTTGCGTGCGGGCATGACGAAGGTGCGACTGTGTGCGTCGCGCAAGGTGGAACCGGGGGGCCGTCGAACTTGGACGCGCGCCGGCGTCGTCCGGACGTGGGTCCGGCGTTCTCGTCGTGGCGCGCGGGCAGTGGCCGGTCGTTGAGAGGACGGTGGGGCTGGGACACCGAACGTGGGAGCGCTCCCAAAGTGCAGTGCATCCACTCCAGATGTCAACACCCGTGCGAAGAGTGCCTTCCTGGGGGCTTCCTGACGGTCCGTTGCGCGTTCGCCCCCTCACCCGGGCTCGCTCACGGCCGCATTCACGCACGCCAGATCGCGGCGTGCGCGAATGCGACAGAGGCCCGAGAAGCGTCGGACGGAGACTGCGGGAATCCGGAAGGCGAGGTCACGCCCTCCATGACCGAGGCCACGCCCTCCGCGACCTGGGGCACGCCCTCGATCCTCCACGGCCCGGGGCACGCCCTCCACGGCCGAGGCCACACCCTCCACGACCTGGGTCACACCCTCCATGGCCGGGATGGCGCGGGCGTGGCCGAAACGGAGCGCACGCGTGGCCGACATCCCCTCGAGGGACGCGATCGCCGCGCAAGGTATTGACGCGGACACGCTTAGTGGCTTCCATGTGCGCAGTCCGGCTTGGACGAGCCGGCCGTCGGGAGCGGGACACTCCTGCCGGTCCGCGGGAGCCGTCATGCCGGACGCCCATCCGCCTGCCCGCCCGGAGACGTGCGCCCAAGAATGGGAGCGCTCCCACCCGGAGAGGACCCCCCACCATGCGTCACCCACCCTCATTCCGCTTCAAGCGTGCCCTGGTCGCGCTCCTCACCGCGGCGCTCGCGGCTGTCGTTCCCTTCACGGTGGCGGTACCGGCACTTGCGGCTGCCGCCCCGTCGAATGCGGCAGCCGTGTCCGGCGCCGGATACTGGCACACCGACGGCCGCCGGATCCTCGACGCGCAGAACCAGCCGGTGCGCATGGCCGGCATCAACTGGTTCGGGTTCGAGACCTCCAACTACGTGGTGCACGGCCTCTGGTCACGCGACTACAAGTCGATGATCGACCAGATGAAGACCCTGGGCTACAACACCATCCGCCTGCCCTACAGCGACGACATCTTCAAGGGCACACAGCCCAACGGCATCACCTACGCCAACGGTCTGAACGCCGACCTCCAGGGGCTCAACTCGCTCCAGGTGATGGACAAGATCGTCGGCTACGCGGGCTCGACCGGTCTCAAGGTCGTACTCGACCGTCATCGGCCCGACTCCTCCGCCCAGTCGGCGCTCTGGTACACCTCCGCCGTCCCCGAGTCGACCTGGATCACCAACCTCAAGGCCCTGGCGGCGCGTTATCAGGGCAACACCGCTGTGGTCGGCATCGACCTGCACAACGAACCTCACGACCCCGCCTGTTGGGGATGCGGTGACACGAGCACCGACTGGCGTCTCGCCGCCGAACGGGCCGGCAACGCGGTCCTGTCCGTCAACTCCAGCCTGCTGATCTTCGTCGAGGGCGTCCAGACGGTGAACGGTCAGAGCACCTGGTGGGGCGGCAATCTCTCCGGGGTCGCCACCGCGCCGGTGCGGCTGAGTGTCGCCAACCGCCTGGTCTACTCGGCCCACGACTACGCCACCAGCGTCGCTCAGCAACCCTGGTTCAGCGACCCGTCGTTCCCGGCGAACATGCCGGCCGTCTGGGACAAGTACTGGGGCTACATCTTCAAACAGAACATCGCGCCCGTCTGGCTCGGCGAGTTCGGCACCACCCTGCAGTCGACGGTCGACCAGAAGTGGCTCGCGGCGCTCGTCGACTACCTGCGGCCCACGAACACGTACGGGGCCGACAGCTTCAACTGGACCTTCTGGTCGTGGAATCCGAACTCCGGCGACACGGGGGGCATCCTCAAGGACGACTGGCAGACCGTGGACACCGTCAAGGACGGCTATCTCGCCGCCATCAAGGCTCCGGGCTTCTCCGGAGGCGGAGGCGGGGGCGGGGGCGGCGGAGACACGACCGCACCCTCGACACCGACCGGACTGGCCGTGACCGGTACCACCGCGTCAAGTGTGTCCCTGTCATGGAAAGCGTCCACCGACGACACCGGGGTGACCGGCTACGACGTCTACCGCGGCACCGCCAAGGTGGGTCAGGTCACCGGCACGTCCTTCACCGACACGGGCCTCACCGCCGACACCCCGTACGACTACACCGTGCAGGCGCGCGACGCGGCCGGCAACACCTCGCCCTCGTCCGCGTCGGTCACCGCCACGACCACGGGCACCGGGGGCGGCTCCAGCGGATGCAAGGCCACCTACAAGGTGAGCAGCGACTGGGGCAGTGGATTCAACGCCGATGTCACGGTCACCAACACCGGCTCCTCGGCGACCAAGTCGTGGCAGGTCACGTGGGAGTGGTCGGGCAACCAGACCGTCTCCGGGATGTGGAACGCCTCCTACAGCCAGGTGGGCAGGACGGTGACCGCGAGCAATGCCGACCACAACGGCGCCATCGCGGCCGGGGCCTCGACCGGCTTCGGATTCAGCGCGGCGCCGGGTGGCGCGGGTACGCCGGTCCTGAGCTGCCGGGCCGGTTAGAGAGATCGCCCCGACCTGCCCCGGCCGGGGCGAAAGAAGTCCGGTCGCTGGATCCCGCGGCGCACGCGGACGTCCTGCGCGTGCTGGACTGCGTCGTCCGAGAGGACGTGACGCGTCGATCGCAACGGCCAGGGGCAGAATCGGCGAGCTAGCCGAGCTTCCGGAGTACGTCGGCAACGGTGGCCCGGTACGTCCGCAGCGCCAGCAGTCCGGCGGCGTAGCGGTCGCGGTGCCGTGTGATGTCCGCGGTCTGCTTCCGCGCCCGTACGGTGTGCCAGAGTTCGGCCGTATGGTGGCGGCGCTTGCAGGTGACGTCCGCGGCGGCGGTGGCCCGCTCCCGCTGTGTATGCCGGGTGTTGCCGTCGCTCCCCCGCTGCCAGGTGGTGTACGCGGCGACGGGGTCGGGATAGCGCGGGAATCCTTGTTCTGCCACGCAGCGGGACCACACCGCCCAGGCCGCCCGGAGGCGCGGGTCGCGCTTGACCGCCTTGTCGACCTCGATCGCCCGTGTGCTCGCGTAGAGCCAGTCCCGCTTGAGGTCGATGCCACGCGTCAGCCGCTGGTTCGCGTCGCTGTTGCAGGCGGGAAGGTCCGCATACTCGGCGTTGGTCATCCGGCGACCCTTCGGCTGGGGGGCCAGGGGCTTTGCCGGGTCCCAGCCATAGCCCCAGCGGCGGGCGACGGCGAGATCCAGGACGCCGTAGTCGGTACTGACCGCGGTGAGGACGGCAGGGTCACTGGGGTATCGGGGGTCGAGCGGGAACCCCGGGTGCCCGTGCTCCGCCATGCACTGCCGGACCAGCAACGCCATTGCCCGCTGGGATCGTTGATAGTCCTGCGGCGTGTAGTCGTAGCGGTCGGTGGGCAGTTGACCGAGGTCCGACGCCGTACGGACGACTCCCGGCCCACCTGGACCGGAGGCACAGATCGCCGCCAGCACTGCCACGGCACCCAGCCGCCACCCCCGCCGCATCATGTGAAGGAATGCTAGCGAGCGGCGTGCGGCCGTCGCCCACGGCCCCCCAACTCGGCGAAGCCGCACGTCCCTGTCGGGATCGGCGTGTGCCGGTAGGTCCGCATATACCTCACGCCTCGTAACTGCGCCGGATCTAGGGGGAATTGCTTCCTGCGTGTGCGCCCGCGCGTAGCCTGCCGAGCACAAGCGTCAGCAACGGGGGACTACATGAAGGACGCCTACAGGCTGTACCGCCACGCCGTCGACGACGTGTGGAAGGGCTGGTGGGTGGCGTGGCCGCTGTCACAGCGCGTCGTGCTGGGCGACGTCCTGCACAACGCGGACGACCGGGTCCGGACCGCGGGCACCCTGGCCGACCGGGGCATCGCCTTCGATCCGCGCCCCGGGACGCCCGACAACACCTACAAGCATGACGCACAGGGCTCCGTCTCGGTGGCGCTGAAGGCGGCGGGATCCGCCGCGGACGGCTTCGCCTCCCTCGCCGTCGCCGACGCCGGCGCCCGCATCGGGTTCACGAAGGGCGACACGGCCTTCGTCGTCTACGACGGACTGACCGAGAGCACGGTCGCCGACACGCGCGCGCTGGCCTCCGCCCTGGTGGGCCGTGGCTGGGACGATTGGGACGACTCGCTGCTCGCCGTCACCGCCGTCGTCACGGCCGCCTCCGGGACGGTGCTGACCACCACGGAGAGCGGAGCGTTCGCCGAGCTGCGGGTGAAGGCGGGCGCCGGGCCGGTTCAGCCCGTGCTCGCCGATCTGGCGGGGAGCGCGTCGATCGAGGGCCGCCACGCGCTCGGCCTGGAGTGGCTGGGCACCGATCTCACCCCCTTCTTCCGGGTGGTCCGCCTGCGCAAGGCGTGGTTCGGCAAGGTGATGAAGGACTACGACCCGCGTCAACCCGGACGCGGCGCCGCTCCCGTGCCCGTGCCTCCGGTGCTCCTCGAGGAAGCGCGGGACGACCCGGGCGCGGTCCTGGAGGACGTGTCCCCCACCGAGCAGCCCGCTCTCGGCTTCACCACGGCATAGGCACTTCGCGAGGATCTCGATGGCAAGCGGCACACACTCCGAGGCCGGCGCGGGCGACATAGAACTGCGCATCACCAAGGCCGCCGACGGTTCACCCGGATACGCCGTCCACCTGTCGGCACCGGGCCGCCCCCCGGTGTCGGTCGAACTCGGGTCGCTGGAGGAGCCGGGCACACTCGCGAAGGCCTTCGAGCGCGGTGCCGGTGAGGCGGACCGCGAACACGCCGGCGAGTGCCTGTACACGGCGCTGCTCGGTGGGGCTCTCGCCGAGGAATGGTTATCGGCGACGGCCTCGCAAGCGGCACCGCGGCGCGCGTGCCTGGAGGTGGAGCCTCCCGAACTGCGTTCACTGCCCTGGGAGTTGCTGCGACACCGGGGCCGGTGGCTGTGGCGGCAACCCGAAACGCTGTGGAGACGCGGCTGCGCCGTCGGCCCGCGGACCGACGACCCTTCGTCTCAACTCGGCCCGCTGCGCGTCCTGGTGGTCATCTGCACGCCCCCTCAGGACGAGCGGCTGCTCGCGGAGCAGGAACTCGCCGCGATATCCGGCGCTCTGGAGCGTTCGCCAGGGCGCACCTACCTGGAGGTCCTCGACGTCCCCGCGAACGCCGCCGTGCTCGCCGAGCGCATCGACAGGTTGCGTCCGCACGTCGTGCACTACATCGGGCACGGCATGCCTCGCCCGGGCAGAGGCAGTCCCGTGCTCGTCTTCACCCCGGCCGAAACGCGACACGCGGGGCCCGCGACCTGGGAACTGGAAGCGGGGGCCGTCGCCGACCTCACGGTGTGGAAGCCTCTGCTGGTGGTCCTCAATGCCTGCCACTCGGGCAGGGCCGATCCGGCCGACTGGGTGGGCGGGATGGCCCAGGCGTTCCTGGACGCGGGATCCAGGGCCGTGGTGTCGATGCAGGACGACATCACCTCGGACTGCGCCGTCACCCTCTCCCGCACGTTCTACGAGAGGCTGGGCGCCGACCAGCCCGTCGACACTGCGGTGGCTGCCGCGCGCTCCGAACTGGCCAGGCGGGCGCCCAAGAGCGGCGCGTGGGCCCTGCCCGTCCTGCTGACCTGCGAAGACCCACGGTCTGTGCTGCCGATCACCTTCGCGCCTCCGCCCACGGCCTCGGTCCAGGACATCCTGCGCTACAAGCAGTACGTGGACCTCGGGCGGTTCGTGGGGCGTACCGACGAGCGGCGCCAGGCCTGGTGGGCCCTCGACGATCCCGGGCAGGCGACGGACGCGACCGACCGTCCGGTGCTGGTGATCAGCGGCCATTCACAGGCCAATTTCGCCAAGACGGGAAAGAGCTGGCTGACCAACTGGTGTCTGATCACTTGGTTCCTGCGCGGGCATCGCGTGGTCTCGGTCAACCTGGCCGCGCAGTTGACCGCTTCGACGCGGGCCGGTGACGTGGACGCGTACCCACGGCACAAGGACTGGCTCACGGCCCTGCGACTGATCCGACAGGAGGCCACCTCTCCTGAGCAGTTGTGCCCCTTGCCCGCGCAGGCCTTCGGCGAGTTCAACGCGGTCGTCAATCACCTCGTCGAGGCGCCCGTCCTGCCGAACGGCACGCTGGAACCGGCCGACGACGAGGGACGGCGCTTCAACGACGAGATCGGTGACCCCCGTGACGGGCGCAAGGAGCGCATCGTCGGTGAGTTCCTGCACGCCCTGCAGAAGGCGAGCGACGGACGGCCCCTCGTCCTGGCCCTCGATCACGCCGAGAGCGTCATGCAGGGCGCCTTCACGCAGGTGCTCTACAAGTCCCTGGTGCGGCCCGTCGCCTATGGACAGGCGCCGCCGTTGCGGCTGATCCTCGTCGCACCGGACTCATGGGTGGGCGGGGCGCTGCCGGAGTCCGACTCCCACATGATCACGCGGGTCAGGGTGGGGGACTTCGACAGCGCGCAGTTCATGCGGCTCGCGCGGCTCTACCAGAGCCGGCTGCGCGTCCAGCCGGACGAAACGGTGGTCAAGCTGCTGGAGGCCCTCCAGCAGACCCTTGATCAGCACTTCAACGTGGAACTCTTCGCGCAGCTCGTGGGGATCGTGCCCCAATGGGGTGCGGCGCACCTTCAGGAGGCGGGGCGATGACCGACGTCCTCGCGGAGATCACCCGCCGACTCGCCGCCGGTGAGAGCCTGGAGGCCATCAGCCGCTCGCTGCGTCCGGCGCGCTGGACGGCTGTCCTGCGGGCCTGCGCCGTCGCCCGCACCTTCGACACGGCCCTCTTCGAGGACGTGCTGTATCCGCACGCCCTCGCCGAAGAGCCCGCGAGTCCGGGGCTGGAGGAACTGGTCCGCGCCCACGCCGTGGAACCCGTGGGCTCCGAGCCCGGCCGGTTCGCCCTGTCGGGCGCGAACCGCGGTGCCTACTTCGTCGAATGGGCGCAGGAGTCGGCCGACGACACGCTTCCCGCCGGGCTCCTCGCACTGGAACTCCGGATCGCCGGCGTTCACCGCGGGGTCCGCAACCACGCGGAGGAGGTACGGCATCTCCTGCTGGCGCAGCCGAAGAACGCCCTCGCGCTCTTCCATGAACGGTTCAACGCGGCGGACGCCCGGCGTGACTTCGCCGCGTGCAAGGATCTGGTGGACGCGCTCGGCGACCCCGACCGGCTCTCGTTCACCGGCGACGGCATCGTCCAACTGCGCCTGGACTGCGCCGGATACGTGCGCGCACGCGACTACTGGGCCGCCGACTACTCGCGCTCCGCCCAGTTCCTCCAGCCCGCCGGACTGGTCGAGGACGCCGAACGCCTCCTGGCCGGACAGCGGCGGGTGTGGCAGATGCACGCCCCCGGAGGCGCCGGGAAGACCATGCAGCTCCGGTGGCTGGTGGCCCGCTTCTGCGTGCCGAAGGAGCGGGATGTCCTGTGCGCCCGGATCGATTTCGACGTCGTCAACCCGCATGCGGTCGGCCGGCATCCGTGGCTTCTGCTGCTGGAGATCGCGGAGCAGTTCGAACTGAGGCTTCCCGGCCGGGCCTTCGAGCGGCTCGATTCCTATTCCGCGTACAGGATTCTCCTCAGCCGCCATTCCTCCGTGCCCGCGCAGGAGACCGCCGCCCACATCGACACCCTCGACACCGAAGCGGTGCAGGAGGAGGTCCTGCAGACGTTCGCGGAACGCCTCAACCGGGCGCGTCCCGGTCATCCGGTGCTCCTGGTGGTCGACACGCTGGAAGAACTCCTGCTGCACGGCCACGGTGAGACGGAGCGGACGCTGCGGATGCTCGGCCGGCTCGTCAGGCTCTGCCCGAATCTACGGCTGGTCCTCGCCGGCCGCTACAACCTCCGGCAGCATCTGCCCCAGGCGCTCAGAGCCTTCCGGCGCAAGGAGGTTCAGCACATCCAGGTCCGCAAGTTCAACGCGGCTCAGTCACACGCCTATCTGGCGGGGCTCCGCGGCATCACGAACAGCGCTCTGCTGCGGGTCGCCGCACGCAAATCCAAGGGGCTTCCGTTCACCCTCGCCCTGTTCGCCGATCTCATCGAGCAGGATCCGACGATCGACGCCGCGGAGCTCAAGGCCTGCCAGGAACCCCTGGTGCGCTACTTGATCGAGCGAGTGGTGCAGCGCATCGACGACCCGGCGGTGCGCTGGCTGCTGCGTTACGGCGCGATCCCCCGGCGTCTGCGCCGAGAAGACGTGTTCACGGTCATGCGCCCCTGGCTGGCCCAGGGCATGACCGACAGTTCCGACGCGGACGACCCGCGTCACGACAACCACCATCTTCGAGGCAGCGACGCCGTCTTCCCCTTCACGGCTGCCGAGCCCACCGACGAGGAGATGGACCGCGCCTGGCAGCGGTTGCTCGACTACGCCGGCACCTCGGCGTGGGTCTCACGGCATGCGGGCGACGACGACACCGTCATCTTCCATCCCAACGTCCTGGCGCCGATGCGCCTTCTGATCTCGGGCCATCAGGTCTTCGAGCGGCTGCACCAGGCTTTCATCGCGCACTTCGACGAACTGGGCAGGGCACACCCCGAGTCGTGGGTCACGTACACGAAGGAGGCGACGTATCACCGGTTCCAGGCCGGAGATCCGCAGGCCGGCACGGCGTGGGCACGTGCCGTGCAGAAGGTCGACACGGACGGCAGCCGGGCCGAGCAGATCCTGGAGCTGTGCGAGGAAGTGCTCGGCGACGAATACCTCGACGAGGGTCTCCCCCGGCTCCGCCTCGACGGCCGACTGCTGGTCGGCTACAGAACCGTCGCCGAAGCCCATCTGGCCATCGCCGCGGTCGCGGCGCGCAGCTATCTGAACGTTCCTTCCGTCAACGCGTCGGACCCGGCCTGGAACGAGGTCGAACGCCGGCTCGCGTTGGTACGGAGGTTGCGCCGGGCAGCGAACCAGCCGTTCGGCGTGCTGGATCGCGAGGCCTATCTGCAGGCGCTCGTCCTCTACGGCCGTGGTCACCTCGGCATGGCGGCGCGGGTCGTCGGGAACGCCCTCGACGCCGGAGTCGGCGACGAACTGCGGGAAGACCTCCAAGTGTTGCTCTCCCGCATCCAGGCCCGGACGAGCGATCCGCAGGCCGAAGTCAGCTACCGGGCCGCGATCGACACCGCGCGGACCCGGGGCGGTGGTGCCGAGAGCGAGGCCCGGCTCTCGCTGGAACTGGCCGCGAACCTTCAGGCTCAGGGGCACATCGGCCAAGCCGTCGCACTCCACAACTACGTGGCCGCGTCCTACGGTTCCGGTATCGATACGAAGCAACCCTTCACGCGACTGCAGAACCGGGCACTGCTGCGCAGAGCGGGTGCCGAGATCGCCTCCTACGCTCCGAGTACCGCTCTGCGCACACTGCGGGACATCGACATGAGCGCGCTGCGTCCGGCCGAGCGCGTCGACGCCCGTCTGGCGGAGGCACGAGCGCACCTCCTGCTGGGGCACTCGATCCGTACCCTGGAAGCCCTGGACAAAGCGGAAGAGACTTCGCACTCCGACATCCACGACTCCACCCGGTATCACGGGCTGGCCGAGTGCGCCGTGCTGCGCGCGGTCGTCGAGGGGCGCTTGCTTGCGGTGGACGAGGCGGAGCGGTCCTTCGCACGTGCCGCGGGCCTCTGGAGCGATCTGGGACACCCGGACGGTCATCCGCCGACGTTGCTCGCCTACGCCCGCTTCCTCGCCCGGTCGCTGGGTGATCTCCACCGGGCGGCGAACGTCCTCGGGCAACTGCGGACGGTGGACACCTCAGGGGAATTCGCCGTTCCCGCAGCGCTGTTGTGGCGCGAGATGTCCCGCGGGGGTTACGCCGTGGCCGACTCCTCGCTGCTGGAGGTCCCCTTGCGCTCGCGCCAGGACCTGCTCGACGGTGGCGTGGCCGCCGTACTCGCCGACCCTTCGCGCGCCCCGGCCCTGGCCGAGGCTCTCGCCACCATGGAACCGCCCGAAGCACGCGTGCGCGCGCTCGAAGCTCTCAAGGGCTGCCCCGCCCCCGAAGGCGACCCCGTGCCCGAACTCGAGCGACTCCGCCCACTTTTCGCCACTTTGGCCGAGGGGTCGCGTACGGACACCGACCACTGTCTTCGGCTGGCCGAGCTGGCGGAGTTCGAGCGTGTGTCGGGTCACCACCAAGAGGCGAGCCGACTGGTGGCCGAGGCATACCGAGTTCTCGCGGATTCGGCGGACCCGCGGGACCCACTCCCCACCTGGGCCTGGGCACGGGCCCAGGTTCGCGTCAAGGGTGTCCCCGACCGCCCGCTCAGCCGCTCACTCTGCGCCAAGGCCGCCACCCAGCGGTCGCCCCTGCTGAAGGCGACGGCGCATTGGATGCTCGCGCTGACGGAAAGCGACGTCGACGACAAACGCGCCTTGTTGATCCGTGCCTCGGAGTACGTGAGCGAGGTGCATCGGCCCTCTCTGTGGACGCAGTACATTCTGCGGACCATCGCCCTCGTGAACCACGACGAGTCGACGCGCCTGGCCGCCCTGCGCATGGCAGCCACCCTCGGGTACCCGCCGGAGGGCGACTCCGCCCCCTCTGTGGAGCTCGCCCGGTCCGAGCACGAGGACGTCTACCAGGTGGACCCCTCTTTCCGGATCACCTCCACGCCGCTGCCGACGGCTCATGCCCTGTACGCCGACTGGCGCAATGCCGTGTCCGCCAATTCCTCCTCCTTGCGGCATCACGGGCGGGCCGCCCCACCGGTCGACACCGTCAGGATCCAGGCCGACGACGCCTTGTTGCACGCCTTCCCCTGGGAACTCGGGCTCCGGGACGACACCGCGGCCGTCTACCGCACGCTTCCGCAGGCGGCGGAGATCGTCGACGTGCGGGCCGTCCAGGCGGTGCTCAACGCAGGCACGACGGAGAAGAAGCTGACAACCGACGGCGTCTGGGGGAGCCGCACCCAAATGGCCGCGGCGGGCGCGCTCGGGGTCGCCCTGGCCGCGGTGGGCGGGCCGGCCATCGCGATCGAGGCCATGAGCACGGTGTGGAGGCTCGTACGGAGCACGCGAGAGCTCACGCAGAAGCGCTCCGGCACCCGAACGGTCCTTGTCCTCCGTGATGACTCGGCCGAGGACGACGCCTCGGACCTCTCCCCCACCGCTCGCCTCATCGGTTACCGCATGCACGGCTTCGACGTCCGGGTGATCCAGGCGTCAGCCGGGCTGCCCACCTTGAAGAGCCCGCCGGCAGTGGTGCATGTGCGTGCCCCGCTCCGCCTCAAAGGGGGCACCGTTCCCTGCTTCGAGCTGTCCGCCACCCGCCTGAGCCACGGGGAACGGCTCGCCCGGGCGGCCTTGGGCTCCGATCTCACACCCGACCTGCTCACCGACTGGCTCACGCAGTTCGAGCCGGGCACACAGCCTCTGATCGTCCTCGATCCGCCGCCGCCCGGATCGCCCGCGGACATCCCCCTGCAGGTCGTCCTCCGCAACTTGTTCGCGGCCACCCTCTTCTCCTCGGGATTCGCGCCGAAGGTGCTCGGAACGGGGCTCGTCACCCAGACGGGCAGCCATCACACAGAGCTCCTGGCACAGGCGGCCGCCGGAGACATCTCCCTGTTGCAGCTGTACTCACGACTGCGCCGTGCGACCGACGGCACGACAGGCGACCCGGCGGGCGCGGACTGGGGCGACGGCATCCTCGAAGCGGCCTGTGTCACGCTGTTCGCGAGCCCTGCCGCCTTGCGGATCTCCGAACCCGAGACGGCCTCCGCGCCATGACGGCCGGCCCCGCCACCGGTCGTCCGACGGAAGACGCCGGCTACCGCGCCCGTCGTGAAGCCGAGGTACGCCACCTCACCGGCGGACTGACGGGCGAGCTGGACGACTGGGTCCTCGCGGCACAGGGAAAGGGCCCGTTCGAAAAGCACCAGTCACAGATCGAGAGTGTCGTCCGGGTCGTGTCCGGGGCGCTCCGGCGGCTCCAGGAGTTGCCACCGGCCGAGCATGAACAGCGTGCGCCCGAACTCGTCCTCGACCTGCATCACTTGTGGGACTTCTTCCGCACCAAGCTGCTCGCCCGCCACATCCCGCGCTACAAGACATTCCTCGACGCGGCCGACGAACTGGCCTGGGCCGTCTACGACCCTGTCCGCAACGCCGTACAGGACCGTTCGGGTCTCAAAGAACCGCCGCTCGTCTTCCTGAACCAGCATCCTGTGCCCTTCGCCGCGCCTCGGGGCAGCGATTTCGAGGACCTGCTGCCCGCGGGAAAGCAGCGCACCCTCGGTGGACGTCGGGCGAGCAAGTACCTGCCGTTCCCGCTCATCGGCGTCCCCTGGTCCGCCGGCCATCACCTTCCGGCGCTCCTCGTCGTCGCGCACGAGACCGGCCATCACATCGAGGACGACTTCGCCTTGACTGAGCCGCTGCGCACCCGCTTGGCGGAGCAGTCCGGTCTCACCCAGGAGGGCATCGCACGCTGGGAAGGGTGGCTGGGCGAAACGTTCGCCGACGTGTGCGCGACACTCGCGTGCGGGGAAGCCTACGTGTGGGCGCTCACGGACATGCTCACCGCCGCCGGACAGACCGTAGGAACGGGCAACGACACCTATCCCCCGCTCCGCACGCGCCTGCTCGTCTGCCGTGCCGCCCTGGCCACCGGTCCCGGTAGCACCACAGCCGGGCTGCCGCCTCTCGGGAGCCCGCAGCCGGGAGACACGGAGGCGGAGGCGGTGGTCGCCGCGCTCACCGGTGAAGGGTTCACGGGGCTGGGCGGGGCGACGCTCGGCTCGCTGATCGGTCTGCGTCGCGCCGACGGCCTGGATGAGGCGGTCGACCGGCTCCTCACCGGTCTGTGGTCCCGACGCGGCGATGTCACGGGGGTCCTGGCCGCGGCGACCTTGGCTTTCGTCCGCAGCCCGCGGTCGTACGACGAACACGACGTCGGCGACCTCGCACTCACCGAAGTCCTGTCCCTCGTCCCCGACGGCGCCCGCGCTACCCCGGCTCCCGACTCGGCGCCGGCCCAACGCGACGACACCGCCGGCCGGGAGTTGCTCGAACTCCTCATGTCCGTCGAATGACCACCGAGGCCGGTGCGAGGGCACACTGGCTGTCCGGGGGCCACCAATCGAGCACTGGCAGCCGGGCTTTAAGAACGGCTAACACAGTGAGGTGTCGCTACTGATGGCCGTGCCTGACAGGCCAGTTGGACGTTGCTTGGACCATGGGTACTTCGCACCGCGACCAGGTCCGCGCCTGCGGCATCATCCCTGCCATCGCTCGCCGAAGCACCCGCCATGGCGTATACCGGTGGGTGGTGGAGCGGACCTTTGCCTGGCTCCACGGCTTCCGACGACTCCGCGTCCGCTGGGAACGCCGACCCGACGCCCACGAAGCCTGCCTCAACCTGGCCTGCTGCCTCATCACCCAGCGGCAACTCCAGTCATCGTGATAGCCCTTCTTAGCCCCTGTCGGAAGGCTCGCTCCCAGCTTCTCCGCCGTCTCGGGTTTGCCACAGGTCGCCTCCCTCGTACTTGCTCCGGAGCAGGGGAATCACCCCGCTGGGAATGCGGAACCCCTTCGCCCAGGAAGGGTCGGCGGCGTGGCCGTAGACGGTGGTGAGCAGGAACGGCTCCCCTCCTGTCAGCACACCTATCGCTTGCAGATCCCTCGACAGGGTGCCGATCGGTTGGGTGAAGCCGCGGAGTCTGCGTGTCTCGTCGTAGCCGGCAAGCTCGTACACCGTCTCCCGGTCCACGAACCCGCCGTTTGCCGCAGCCGCAACGATTGCTTTGACTCGGGATGGGTAGCGCCTCATCAGCTCGTCCATGAACGCCGCCAGCGACTCCGCCGTCCAGGCTTCGTCTTCGGAGTCTTTGTCGGCCGAAGCCTCGCCCAGTTGCTCCAGGTCGCGAACCGAGCCCTCGTCCACGTTCAGTTCGAGGAGTTCTTTGGCCCAGCGGAGCAGTTCGCTTGGAGTGAGCATGTAGAGTCCCACCCCGGCCTGCTCCCGTAGTTCCTGAAGGAGTTCGGCACGGGGGCGAGGCGGAATGTCGTATCCGCGGTTGGTCCACCAGTCCTTCTTCACGTCCCCCGTGACCAGGAGAACGTCGCACCCGCGGTGCCGGGCCTCCGCCATGAGCTGTACCCACACGAGGTAGTCACCGGCAGCTAGCTCGGGTTCCTTGGTGCGGAAGTCCTCGTGCCCCGGCGGTATCCCCTCGTCGGCGCGCTCCTGCGCCTCTTTCACGGCCTTGTCGTATTCGTCCGACGGCAGTGGCTCGCCGACCCGGCCGTGCAGAAGCGGTTCGAGGGCGTTGAGTACCGGGTCAGTGTGAGTGGTGGCGGTCTCCTTGAGTGCGTCGCACTCGGCCTGCGCCCGGATGAACTTTTTGAGGCTGCCGACTGCTTTGGCGAGCTCGACCAGGTCTCGGTCAGTCCGCTCTACAGCCTCTTCGTTGTCCTTGAGTTGGACGGCGGTCAGCCAAGTGGTCACTGCTGTCCGGGCCGCGTTGACCGCCTTATCGAGCGCGGCGCTCGCCTCATTGGCCTTGGTCGCGTGGTGATGGCGTACGGTCGGCGACTCGCGGTTGCGCCAGAACTCCGTGAGCACCTGGTGTGGAATCCACAGGCGCTCGCGAAGCCTGGCGAGGGCGGCAAGGGTGTCCCTGCGGGTGCTCTCGTTCGAGCGGTAGAGGTTGAGCAGCACATTGGTGTCAAGCACGACCAGACCGGAATCGAAGATCCGCTTGTAGTCGGAGCGGAGTGGGCTGCGATGGGCCTCGTCGCAGTCGAAGACGCCCCGGACTTGAGGCGGGTCGGAGGTGGTGTGCGCTGCTGCCATGAAACGCTCCCCTGGAATCGTAAGGCGCATCAGCCCTCCCCGGCCGGGTGCGCGAGGGAAAGTCTATGACCGGCGAGCCACCGCGACCGAGGAAACAGCGACGGTTCCGACACCCCGGACGTCTGCCGATCACCGACCGTCAGAGCTGGTCATCCCACACGATCCACGGCGAAGTACCCATGGCCCGGACAACGTCCAACTGACCTGTCAGGCAGGGCCATCAGGAGCGGAACCCTCATTGTGTTAGCCGTTCTAAGCCTCTAATCTCGATAGCGAGCAACGCAATCGAGGCTGTAGCGGAAATACGTCGATCTCTCGGTGGCGTCAGGAGTCGGTGGACTCCGCCGACTCCTTTTTCGTCAGCCCGGCGCGCAGCTTCTTCGCGGCAGGTTTCACCTTGTTGTTCCAGAAGGGCTTGACGTGAGGAGCGACGAGAAGGGCTCCCACGACGACTCCCGTAATTGCCAGCCCTTTCCAGTTGGTTTGCGAGACGTCGTCGTCGCCACTGCCACCGCGGTCCGTCAAGGGTTCGTGCGGAGAAGTGCCCTCTTCTTCAGTGGGAGAGTCTCCTGCGTCGAGGCCTCCGGAGCCGGCTTCCACGTCGGCCTTGAGCGCCGCCGCCGTCTCATCGCTCCAAGTGCGAGTTTCCCAGCTTCTGTTGTATTGCGCGTAGCCGCCCGTGCCGCGCGAGTGGTACTTCTCCTCAGCGTATTGTTGCCCCTTCTCCGTGAGCCCATACGCGCCGGGACTTCCGTACAGATAGCCGTGGTCCTTGAGGAGCTCATTCATTTCACGAGCCGTTCGGCCGAACTCCCAGCCCAGCACACGTGCCGATTTCCCCATGGAACAGCGTCCCCCTCTTCCACCTGGCAGTGGCCTGCGCGAGGCGGGCATCCTAGCGTTCGCAACCAATCTCGTCCCCGTGCAGGCTGGTCCGGTACCTCCGTCATCGCAGGCTGGTCCTCCGCGGCCAACCCCAGGTCGGAAGCCGCCCAGCCCGGCGCACTGGCCGGCCCGTGTGCGAAACTACGCGCGGATCTGCGGCTTTCCGGCAGAACAGGCAGGACACCAACGGCGTCCGCACACGCGACGGTTTCCGATGAGAGAACGACAAGGAGTCACGTGAGACGTCCCCTGCTTCCCGCTGCAATGGCACTGGCCGCCTTCGCCCTGCCGGTACTCAGCGGCTGTGACAGCGAGGCCACAACCTCCCACGGGACCGCTGACGGCGTCTCGGCAGCACCCGTCACGAAGTCAGCGTCACCGGACGGGACTTCGCAGGCACCTTCCGCTGCGACGAGCGCCGTCGAATACAACCCGAAGGCCGACGCGGCGGCCGAGATAGCGGCCGCTCTCAAACTGGCGAAGCGGGACGGCCGTCCTGTGCTCGTCGACTTCGGCGCCGACTGGTGCCTGGACTGCCGCGTACTGAGTGCCCGCTTCAAAGAGTCCGGGCCATCCGCGCTACTGGCTCACTACCACGTAGTAAAGGTGGACGTCGGCGAGTTCGACCACAACCTCAACGTGGCCAAGCGCTACGTCGACCTGAATACGAGCGGCATACCTGCCCTGACCGTCCTGGACTCCGCGTCCGGCCGGATCGAGGTGGCCACGAACCGGGGCGAGTTCGCCAACGCCCGCACCATGCCTGCCGCGCAGGTCGAGGAGTTCCTGAAGCGATGGCAGTAGGGGTTCGGCTCCGGGCCCGCCGTTCGAAGGTGGGCTGCGCGCTCGTAGCGGCCGCCGCTGCCGTACTCACCGGGTGCGCGGGTCCGGGCCAGACCAGGACCACGGTGAATGCCGCCCCCTTCACGATCGGCGGCGTGGCCGTGACGGTTCGGGCGGAATCCCGCGACGGCACATTGCAGGTCCTCGCCGAACTGCGGCCGGAGCAGCCGGGTTTCCACCTCTACAGCCTCACCCTTCCTAACGGCGGCATCGACGGGATCGGCATACCGACTCGTATCCGTACCGAAGGCGGCTTGAGGGCTACCGGCCCGGCGACCACCGACGCGAAGCCGCAGGTGCTGCGCCCAGCCGGCCTCAATGTCAGGCTGCCGGTGTACGAGGACGGGCCGGTCACCCTCGAACTCCCCGTCCGGCGACGTGAAGGCACCGACAGCGCAAGGGTGTTCCTCACATACGGGGCGTGCAGCGAGACCGCCGGCTGTCTGCCGCCTGTGCGCGACCACGAGGTGACCTTGCAGTTGAGCTCGGCGGGCTGAGAACTCGTCGGACCCTGCCACTCGACATCCCGGCTGCGATCGTAAGCAATGGGGCGCGATGGTGATCAATGGGCCAGGACTCAACTCCGCAGGCTGGACCACGACGTTCACGGCCCCCTGCCTCTGCGCAGCGGTGAGGCAGGTTCCTCGTTCCTGACGGTGGGCATCCCGAGGTCGACGTCGGATCCTTTATGAGGGCATCGGTCAACCAGGGCAGGCCTCACGGTACTTCCGCCGTGAAAGAGTCAGCCTCTACGCCGCCGCCGATGCCGCGTGGTGCCAGAAGCCCGAGAAGGTGATGCGGTCCTCGGGCAGGCCCAGTCGGTTGAGGTGTCGGCGCCCCTCTTGCCGCCAGGGTCGACTCGCCTACGACGAAGGCGTACCCGGAGGCGTCGGCGGAGGTGAGCCTGCGAAGTTCACGGAATGCGGCGGTGCCGCCCACGGATCCGTCCCCGTACGACCGCACCACCCAGGTGACGGTCACGCCCGGGCGGAATCGTCGTCGCCTTACCGCGGCGCACGGAGCTCGACCTGATCGCCCTCGACGACGGCACACCGAAGCTGCTCGGCCTGCGCACGGCACTCGCGCGGCTCGGCCTGCTGGTCGTCAGCGTCCTCCTGAGCGCCACCGCCGTCGCGGCCGCGGGAACCATCGGCTTCGTCGGACTGGTGGCCCCGCACGCGGCCCGCACCCTGGTCGGCCGCCGCCACCTTGCCGCCTCCTGGACGAAATGAGCTGTGCGTCTGTCGTACAGATGATCTAAGGTCTGGCTGTTCTTCGGGAGGGGATGGCGCATGGTGCGTGGGGGTCGGTGGGCTGTGCTGTGCGTGGCCACAGTTCTGATGGTGGCGGGGTGCGGGCACCGGTCGGCCGAGGCCAAGCCTGTGTTCGAGAGCGCGGAGAAGTTGCCGGAGAAGCTCGGCAAGGACGGCACCACCATCGTGGTGGGTGATCCGGACGCGAAGGTGACCGTGCACCTGTACGAGGATCCGCGCTGTCCGGTCTGCGAGGAGTTCGAGACCACCGGTGGTTCCCCGCAGTTGCGGGACGCGACACTCGCCCGCCGGGCGACAACCGAGTACACCCTGGCCTCCTTCCTGGACGACAGGCTCGGCGGCAGCGGCTCCAAGAAGGCCGTCAACGCACTGCGGGCAGCGCTGGAAGAGGGCAAATTCGTGGAGTACCACGAGGTGCTCTACGCCAACCAGCCCGAAGAGATCGTCGACGGGTTCACCGATGCCCGTCTGCTGGAACTGGCCGGCCAGGTGGAGGGGCTGCGCGGTCCGGCGTTCGACGCGGCCGTCAAGAGCATGAAATACCGCTCCTTCGTGACCACTTCCGAGAAGGCGTACGAGCGGGCCGGGGGTGCAAAGGATCCCAAAGGGCCGGGAACTCCCTCCGCTGTGATCAACGACAAGCGGATCCCGGCGGACTACAACGGCCTGCTCTTCGACGGCGATACCTTCGCCGAACTGCTGCGGGAGATCCACGCCAGGCCCTGGGAGTGGGAACAGACCGCTCTCTGAACGACATCGCCGACGGGCTGGCGGCATCTGCTCATCGGTCCACGACGGAGACCAATGCTCCCGGAGCGATCCGAAGGAAAGGCGGGCCCGGCGACCGCCGGGCCCCCGCTCCGCGCCCCCCGGCCCCCCGCGGCCGAACTGCTCGACCGGCTCGCGGAACCCGACCGTCCGGTCTCCGGTGCC
>NZ_JBHYXD010000008.1:18832-65532 GCF_042751995.1 Streptomyces sp. NPDC059371
GGCCCGGCGACAGCCGGGCCCGCTCTCCGCTCCGACCTGGGTCAGCCGCGGACGATGTTCTCCGCCTGGGGGCCCTTCTGGCCCTGGGTCACGTCGAAGGAGACCTTCTCGCCCTCGACCAGTTCCCGGTAGCCGTTGCCAGAGATGTTCGAGTAGTGGGCGAACACGTCGGGGCCGCCACCGTCCTGCTCGATGAAACCGAAGCCCTTTTCGGAGTTGAACCACTTCACGGTGCCGCTGGCCATACTGCTGTCCTTCGATATCGCCGAGGAACATCCCCGGCTGGTCCATGAGACGGGGCTGCCCGTCACCGGCCAGCACCCGACCTACGTTCTACCCCACAAAGCAGCCACCATGAAACGTGGCTGGAGAGTGACGTGGATCATGATCTACCAGGCGTTTGGAGAACCGTGCGGCCGGTCGGGGCGACCGATGAACGGGAGGAATGACGGTGCGACATTGGCCTGAGGGATCCGCGGCCGATCCGGAAGCGGCGCGGGAGCGGTACGAGTCCGACATGCGGACCACGCGGGCGGCGTTGAGGGAGGCCGCCCGTGCCGACATGCCCGCAGCGCACTTCGGGGTCGCCGTCGTGATCGCCGCCAGTGTGGTCCTGGGCCTCTTCGCGGGTCCCGTTGCCGGAAGCCTCGTGGTCGGAGTCTTCGGCGCGCTGTTCCTGATGACCCTTGCGGTCATGTTCGTTCGAGGCATCCGAGGTGTGGACGCTTGTTGGCGGTCCTACCTCTTCACCTTCGGATGGGCCAACTGGATCTAGACGTTCGGCATGGCCACGACCTGGTTGATCCTCGCCTTCACACCGTGAGGGGACGGGATCCTCGCCTCGCCGGCCTCGACGCGGCGCTGGCCGCCGCGGTAACCGCACGGCGCGATCACGGCTCCCCACAGGCATACGCCGCACTCCACCGGCAGGTTCCCGGCTCGGGCCGGCCTTCTTCACCAAGTTCCTCTACTTCACCGGCACCGCCGTACCGCCCCGCCCACGGACCGCGCCCGCTCATCCTCGACCGCGTACTGGCCAGACGCCTGCGGCAGATGGCCGCCGCGGTCGGCCGCGAGAGCGGCCACGATGCGGACGGCTCGGTCGCCGCCCGGGTCTGGTCCGACAGCAACTGGACGCCCCACCGCTACCAGGTCTACCTCTCCTTCATGCACGCCGCCGCCAACCAACTGGCCGAAGCCGACCGCTGGTCGGCCAGCGCAGCCCCCGGCCTCCTCGAATGCGAGCTGTTCACCACCGACTGAGAGACATCCGACTGACGGCACACTGTCGTGCCGGGACAGATCGTTGCACCGAAAGGTCGCATACGTGGGAGTGGACCTGATGCGTGAACGTTGCGCACCTGGATACCGCTGCCCGATCTAGGGTTCTCAGCCCTGGCCCGGCCCGTGTCCGCGCTCTGGCAGGGCCGGGCCGCACCCCTTCCCGACGTGGGCCACTGGACGTCGCAACGACACGGACGATTCCCGATCGGTGGGCGGCCGCCGAGGTGCTCCTATTACTCCAGCCGTACTTCGTGATCTTGCTTGGGGTGCGGCATCGGCCGAACCCTTCGGGGCGTCCACAGCCCGAGTCCGCCGAGGAACTTCCGGTGCCACGTCCCCGCGAACCAGCGCCGTCTGCCACTCACGCGTAAACCCCCGACGACACGGCCCTCTTGAGGGGCCGTTACACCGTTCGATCACAGGTGAGTGATCGAACCGGAGGCTAGGTAGCTTCATGATCACAGCTCAAGACACTTTGCCGTTTCCAGGGAGAAGCCATGCATGCCTATGAAAGATGCTGTGTAGTTTCTGTGCCGGAATTGATCACTTCTCAGATCACTGCGGCAACCGGGCTCTTTCAACCCGCTGCCCCTCGAACCGAAGGAAGCCCGCGAGGTGTTGAGACCTCCGATACGCAACCGCCCAAGGCGCGCTGTTGCTGTGTACTACTCCCACGGCGCCAAGTCCTGGGCCTTCGGCAGACACAGCACCGACGCCGGCGGCGCCGTCTGGCGGGCCACGTACGGCGGCAAGCCGGTCGCCGGCCGGTGGACCCACCTCGTCGGCCTGTACGACTCGCTTCCGGGACCTACGGCGAATACACCAACGGCGCGATCAGCAACGTCCGCGTCTATCCCTTTGCTCTTCCCCCGGCCGACGCCGCGTCCGCCGATGACCTGCCCAAGGTCGCCCAGCTCAACTGACACCTGACCGTCATCGCGTACCGCCGCCCGCACCCGGACTCCCCCGGATGCGGGCGGCGCCCGACACGGATCCGGAATCCGGCTCCGCCCACGCAACCCACCTCTGCCCTGGGAACCTTCATGAGACGCAGCACCTTCCTGGCCGCGGCCACGGCGACCGCCCTGTCCGCGTCCCTGTTCACGGGAACCGCCACGGCCCACGCGGACGGCACCACCGACGGTCCGGTCCTGTCCGACGCCGACGGCTGGTACGAACCGGGCCTGCTCTTCGTCACGGCACACTCCGACAGCCCGCTCACCCGCATCACAGCCCACTTCTCCCCGCTGGACGCACCGGACGGAGCCCCGGAGGCCGGATCGACCGAGGACTTCACCCAGTACTCGGGGCAGGACGCCCGCTCCGGCGTCTGGCGGGCGCCGGTGCACCTGGCCGAACTCGGCGACTACCGGGTGACCGTCGATCTGCAGGATGCCTCCGGCGCCACCGTCACCGGGGCCCTCTCGCCGCACACCCTGCACTACCAGACCGTCATCACCGTCACCGGCCTCACCGCCACCCCGAGCGTGCCGGACTACCTCCACCAGGAAGTCTCCGTCAGCGGTGCCGCCGTCGCCCGGGACCCACGCGACCCCGGCACCCCGGCTCCCGCCGCCGGCATCCCCATCGTCGTCGGCGGCCCCGGGCGCACCTGGACCACCACGACGACCGGCACCGACGGCCGCTTCACTGCGGCGTTCGTCCCCACGACGCAGACCTTCCGGCTGTACACATCGCCCGAGGCGTCCGACAGCTACCCTGGGGCGATCGATCTGGGGTCAGACCCTCTGGATCTGCACACCGCACCGGCACCGATCCGCTTCACGGCCAGCACCCACGCCCTGAACCTGCAACAGGGCGCGACGGGGACCGTCACCGGCCACGCCGAGATCCAGACCACCTCGGGCTGGCAACCGCTGCCGCACACCACGATCACGCTGCAGGACCGGGCGCATCTGGCCGGCCAGACGACCACCGACAGTCAGGGCAACTACACCCTGCAAGTCCCCTCCTCGGGCGGCGGCGCCACGAGCGGCGAACTCGTCGCAGGCACGTACGACATGCCCTTCCAGCTGACCGCCACCGAACCCCTCAGCCTCCACGTCGCCTACACCACGCACATCGGGCTGAGCGCATCACTCGACGATGACGGGGCCCTGCAAACTCACGGCTACGTCTATTTCGAAGACACCCGCGCCCACTGGCCCGCCAACCCCACCGTCACCCTGCAGTACTCCAAGGACGGCAAGAGCGGCTGGAAGGACGCCGCCACTGTTCCCGTCCCGATCCACCACAACAGACCCCTGTTCGACGAGACGTTCGCCCGCACCCTCACCAAGCCGGACACCGACGCCTATTGGCGGGCGCGCTTCAACGGCAACCCCGACCTGGGCACCAGCACCACAGAGCCGGTGCACCTCTACCGCTACGCCACCCGCATCACCGGCTTCCACGCCTCCTCCGACACCGTGCGCAAGGGGCAGTCCATCAGCTTCGGCGGCATCCTCCAGTACAAGAAGGGCACCACCTGGAAGCCGCTCTCCGGCGGCTCGCCCACCCTCTACTTCAAGCCCCGCGGCTCCACCACCTACCGCTACGTCTGCGAACTGGCCAGCGACCACAACGGCCACCTCACCGGCCTGGTGACCGCCAAACAGGACGGCACCTGGGCCCTCGCCCTCAGCCGCGAGACCGGAAGCCACTACCTCACGAGCACCAGGGTCACCGACTACGTCGACGTTCGCTGACCCGCGTCACAACGGATCAAGCACGCACCGCACTGACAGTCCGGCCGGCCCGGTGAGTACGGGGCCGGCCGCCAGGGCGACACGGTGCGAGATGACCGGAGTCGGCTGCACGCGCGAGCGGCTGACCGACCCCGGCGCGGCTACCCGTTGGCGCGATAGCGCTCCGGCATCGATCTGAGGCGGTCAAGCCACTGCTCGATGTATTCCTGGAGCCCGGCTGTGGTGTGCGGCATGTCAAGCCAGTCCTGAGCAGCCTGCCGGGATTCCCGCACCGCGATGGTCTCAGCGTCCGGGCCGTAGTCGACGGGGTAACCATCCACAATGTCCGAGAGTTCGCCCCAGACACCGTACAGTTCGCCGACACCCCGGAGCTGCTCGATGTACGGCGGCTCGATCAGCTGCCCCATCACCTCCCCCACCACCCCGATCGGATCCTCGGCAGCGCCGAGGATCCGCCGCATGTACGGGTCGAGGCCATTGGCAAAGTCCTCCACAGAGGCACCCGGTGAAACGTCAGTCACTGGTCCAGCATGACCGACGCCGAACATGCCGAGGCCAGAGTCGGCAGGACTCGACCGTGCGGCGGGTCTGGATGCCCGGGCCGGACGCCCGGGCTGGCGCGCCACCGGGTCGGGCTGGTGCCGAGGCGGGTGCGGAACCAGCGGGAGAGGGCGCCCGGGGAGGCGAAGCCGAGGAGGCGGGCGGCCTCGGTCAGGGGCAGGTTCTCGTCGGCCACGAACCGGCGTGCGAGGTCGACGCGGGTGGCGTCCAGGACGGACGAGAACGTCTCGCCGGACCCTTCGAGCCGCCGGTACACGGTACGGCGGTCGACACCGAGGCTGCGCGCCACCTGGTTCGCGCTGCACCGGCCGGTCGGCAGCAGGATCTCGATGATGCGGCGCACCCGCTCCGGGGCGGACGGGTCCTCGCCCTGTGCCAGCAGGTCGACGTACTCCCGGGCATAGCGGCGCAGCACCGGGTCGGCGTGGGTGTTGGGCACCTCCAGCGCGGCCGTGGGCAGCACGATCCCGTTGAAGGCCGCGACGAATACGGGGGCCGTACCGAACAGTCGGTGGTGTGTGGTGAGATCGGCGGGCGCCGGATGCGTGAAGCAGACCCGGTACGGCCGGGGCCGCCGCACGAGGAAACCGGCGAGGATCTGGTGGTAGGCGCCGACGACCAGTTCCGTGGCCTGCCGGATCCGCGCATCCGGGATGTCCAGCGAGATGTGCAACGTCGCCGTCGCGCCGTCCTCGTGCAGATCGGCGCGTAGGGCCTCGTTGTACATGCGCTGGTAGCGGATCAGCAGGAGGACCACGCTGCGCACGTCCGGCTCCTCCCGCACCAGAAGGCTGACCGGGCCCAGGTTCGCGAGGCGCCGCTGCTCGGTCAGCCGCAGACCGAAGTCCTGCCGGCCGCAGGCGTCGGCCGCCATTTCCAGCAGCCCGGCCACCGCCGAGGCCGGCAGCCAGCGGTCCTGGTCGGCGAGGACGTGCGAGTCCACGCCCGCCCGGCGCAGCAGCGCGCTCGGATCCACCCCGAGGGCACGGCACAGCTCCGGGTAGCCGGTCAGTGCGGCGCTGCGAACGAGAGGTTCCATGGACACACTCCGGGGTGCTGGTCCTCCAGCTAAGCTCCCGGGCGCCCCAGATCAAACGTGCGGCGCCGGACGGATGCGGACATCACTCGGCGGACCCAGTGGCATGACCCTTTCGGGACACGTGCGCACCCCGTCGGGACGGCCTACGCCGCCCAGACGGCTCATACATGCTTCTGAACTGCGCAAATGCCCTGCCGGGCGCTCCCTTCGCCGTACCCGCCCGACCGGTTCCGCGGCTAGCCTCGAACCGTTCCCCATGGGGAGCGGACCTGGGAGTGAGCGGCCGATGAAAGTGGTGCGGGGCGGCGGCGCCGTGATGGCCGTCAGCGCGGGAAGTCTGCTCGCCATCGTCGTCGCCGACACCAACCAGCTGGCGCTGGTCGTCGTCGTCGTGCTGGTCGCGGCCGGGCTGGGCACATGGATGACCTCCCTGCGGCGCCGCGACGAACGCGCCTGCGACTGCCAAGACCTGCCCGGGGCGCCGTCCCCGTCCGACCCGTCCGGGCCGCCGCGGACGGCCGACCGGTCCGGGCCGTCGCTCTCGTCGGGAGTGCCGCACCCGTCTGGGCCGTCACACCCGTCCGTCCCGCCCGGATCGATGGAGCCAAGGCGTCCAGCCGCGCCTGTGCAGAAGCCTTGATCTGCTCCGAGGTAGGTGCGGCGGTGTCCGGGTCGGACAGAATCAGGGCGGGGATGCTCCGCACCAGGTGCAGCACGATGGCGTTGCGGACCGTGTCGTGGACCCCACCGACTCGGCGAACCGGTCGAGGAGCACCCGGGACACAACATGCTGGTCAGGCTTGAGCTGCTGCGAGTTCTGGGCAGCGTCTCGGACCGTTGCCGGGCGCCGGTGGGCGATCGAGGAATGCTTTCAGGCCGCCAAGAACGAATGCGGCCTGGACCAGTTCGAAGTTCGCCGCTACATCGGCTGGATGAGGCACATCACCCAGGGCGTGGCCCGGCACTGTCACTACCGACAACGCCTCTGACCAGGCCAAATAGCGAACCGCTGCCGGAGCACTAGGAGCCGGAGCCCAGCAGACGGCCGGTAGGACGGTCGTTGGCCAGCTGCTCGATCCGCTCGGCAGGAGGCAGAGATCGCCCAGGCAATGGATCACCTCGTCCCACTCTCCGGGTAACGTCCAGGTATGAGTCATCCACACCCCGAGCTGAAAGCCGCTCCGCCCCTTCCCGAAGGAGGGCTGCGGGTCATCGCCCTGGGCGGCCTGGGCGAGATCGGCCGCAACATGACCGTCTTCGAGCACGCCGGCAAGCTGCTCATCGTCGACTGCGGCGTGCTGTTCCCCGAAGAGACCCAGCCCGGCGTAGACGTAATCCTTCCGGACTTCACCTCCATCCGGGACCGGCTGGACGACATCGTGGCCGTGATCCTCACCCACGGCCACGAGGACCACATCGGCGGCGTGCCCTACCTGCTGCGCGAGCGGTCCGACATTCCCATCGTCGCCTCCAAGCTGACGCTGGCGTTCCTGGAGGCCAAACTCAAGGAACACGGCATCCGGCCGCGCACGGTACGCGTGCGGGAGGGCGACCGGCGCAGCTTCGGGCCCTTCGACTGCGAGTTCGTGGCGGTCAACCACTCCATCCCGGACGGCCTCGCGGTCGCGATCCGCACCGGCGCCGGGATGGTGCTGCACACCGGCGACTTCAAGATGGACCAGTTCCCTCTCGACGACCGCATCACCGATCTGCGTGCCTTCGCCCGCCTCGGCGAGGAGGGCGTGGACCTGTTCCTCACCGACTCCACCAACGCCGAAGTACCCGGCTTCACCACCTCCGAGCGTGAGCTGAACCCGGCGATCGAGCAGGTGCTGCGCACCGCGCCGCGCCGCGTCATCGTCTCCAGCTTCGCCAGCCATGTACACCGCATCCAGCAGGTCCTGGACGCCGCCCACCAGCACGGCCGCAAGGTCGCCTTCGTAGGCCGGTCGATGGTCCGCAATATGGGCATCGCCCGTGACCTGGGCTATCTGAAGATCCCGTCCGGTCTGGTCGTGAGCACGAAGGAGCTGGAGAAGCTCCCGGACCACAAGATCACTCTGGTGTGCACCGGCTCCCAGGGCGAACCGATGGCCGCGCTGTCACGGATGGCCAACCGCGACCACCAGATCCGTATCGGCAAGGGCGACACCGTCCTGCTCGCCAGCTCCCTCATCCCCGGCAACGAGAGCGCCATCTACCGCGTCATCAACGGGCTTACCCGGTGGGGCGCCCACGTGGTCCACAAGGGCAACGCCAAGGTCCACGTCTCCGGGCACGCCAGCGCCGGCGAACTCGTCTACTGCTACAACATCGTCAAACCCCGCAATGTCATGCCTGTGCACGGCGAATGGCGCCACCTGCAGGCCAACGGCGACCTCGCCATCCGTACCGGTGTCGACCCGGACCGGGTCGTCATCGCCGAGGACGGCGTCGTCGTCGACCTCGTTGACGGCCGCGCGTCCATCACCGGGAAGGTCCCCGCAGGCTACGTCTACGTGGACGGGATGGAGGTCGGCGGCGTCACCGAAGCCTCCCTCAAGGACCGCCGCACGCTTGGGGAAGAGGGTGTGGTCACGGTGGTGGCGATCGTCGACGCCGACACCGGCGCCCTCGCCGAAGCCCCCGACTTCCTGGCCCGCGGCTTCGCCCATGACGACACCACCTTCGAGCCGGTCATCCCCGTCATCGAGAAGACCCTGGCCACCGCCGCCGACGAAGGTGTCGGGGACGCGATCCAACTCGAACAGCTCATCGCCCGCGCCGTGGCGAACTGGGCGTTTCGCACCTACCGCCGCAGGCCCCTCATCATCCCCGTCATCATCGACGCCTGAGTCCCAGCTCCTGCGGGAGAGTGAGGGACGGGATGCCGAACCATCGGCCTGTGTGATTGACGCCCAGAGCGCCAAGACGTCCACCAGCGTTCCCGCCGCCGGCCAGGGCATCGACGCCGCGAAGAAGATCGTGGGCAGAAAGCGGAACATCGTCACGGACACGATCGGGCTCCTGCTTGCCGTGCTGGTCACAGCGGCGAGCAAGCAGGACCCCGTCGCCCGCGCCAGACTCCTGGACCAGGTCGCGGCCGAACACCCCGGCATCCGCGAGGTGTGGGTCGACGGCGGCTACCGCCAGCACCTCGTCGAACACGCGGCCACCCTCGGTATTGACATGGAAATCACTCAACGCACCCCCGGTGCCAGGGGATTCACCCCGATCCCGAAACGCTGGGCCGCGGACCACGACCAGCCGGGCTTCTTCGGTGCCCACCATCAGGGCCCTCACGTTTCATTCTTCTTTGGCGCCCCGGACTCGGGCAGTACCTGAGCCCTGGACAGAACGGCTTCCACGCCGGCTGCGGGCCGCTCCGGAGCGAGCGGAGCGACCGCGGCTGGCGTGATGGTCGGCGGGCCGTGACGGGCGTGGGCGTCGTGAGCGTCAGCGGGTCGTACCGAAGTCCTGCGTCCAGTAGTTGCCGGGCTGGGCCACCCCCACGCCGATCTCCTTGAAGCCGCAGTCCAGGATGTTGCGCTTGTGGCCTGCGCTGGCCATCCAGCCGGCCATGACCTGCTCGGGCGTGGAGTACCCGTACGCGACGTTCTCGCCGTAGCTGCTCCAGAGGTAACCCGCGCGCGTGATCCGCTGTCCCGGGTCGGACCCGTCGGAACCGGTGTGCGACATGGTGTTGTGGCTCGCCATGTCCGCGCTGTGGGCCTGGGCGGCCTGCGAGAGCTTCGCGTTCAGAGCGACCGGGGAGCAACCGACCTTGGCGCGCTCGCTGTTGACCAGGGCGACCACGCGGGCGACGGCGGCGGACGCGGGGGACGCCGTGCCTGCGGCGGGGGCCGTGGTGGTGGGCGGCTTCGGTGCGGCGGTCGTCGAGGGGGGCACGGCGGTCGGCTTCGGCGCGGTGGCGGTCCTCGGCGGGGCGGGCGGGGTGGTCGCCTTCGAGACGGGCGCCTTGGCCTTCTCCGGGGCGGGGGCCTCAGTCTTGAGAGAGGTCGTCGGAGAGGCCGAGGGCGAAGCCGTTGCCGTGGGCTTCGCGGTCCGGACGTACCGCCCTCGGTGTCCGTCCCAGGACGCCTTCCTCCCGTCCGTCCGGTGTCCGTCCCAGGACGCTTTCCTCCCGTCCGTCCAGGGACTGCTGGACGTGGCGGTGGTGGCATCGGCTCCTTCGTCGCCCATGCACGCCATGGCGGCCGACGGCACCGCCACCGCGCCCATCGCCAGGACGGCGACGCCTATTGGCTGGCGGCGCGTCTTCCTGCGGTGCTTCCTCATGCGGACCTCGTTCGGTCGACTCTCCTTGCGCCTCCGGCGGGCTCGGTTTCGCACAGACACTGCGCTTGACCTGCGGGGACGCCTTGCGGGCCGTCATTGTTAAAAGCCGCGGGAGGGCACGGCAACGGGGGCTTTCCACTACCTCGCCTAGTAGGCGAGGGGCGCCCTTGAATCCGGCCCTGGCTTGTGCCGGGCCGCCGCGCCGGACGCCGATGGTGCCTCACACTTCGTCAGAAGGACGGCAGAGGCGGTCCTGCGGCTCGATGCCAGTGACCCGGACCGGCGACCCCGGCCGAGGTGCCGCGTATGCCCTGCTTCCATATGCCAGATCCGCTTATATCGGCCATACGCCACGTACTATCGCGGCACGTTGATAGGGACCAGGCACGTGAGGGATGTCACCGACCTTCCCCACAATTCGTTCGGTGTCCGGCGTCCGGGGTGCGGTCATGCGGCGGTGACCGTGCGCAGGAGCGCGTCGAGGCCGCCGGCGTAGACGCCGTGACGTCGTCGACCACACCTACCGCCAGGCCATCACCGCCGCCGCCAGCGGCTGTCAGGCCGCCCTGGACGCCGAACTCCACGTGGGCGCTGGGCGACGAACACGCCCTCGCCTCGGTCCCCGCGTAAAGACAAGAGGTCAGCACCGGGACACCTGGTGGAAGGCATCCACTGCGACGTGGATGCTGCCAGACCCGATGCTGTGCCCCCCGTGCCCGAGCCCGATCTACGGCCGGGGTGCGCTATGGAGCCCCAGTGGGACGGGTTCCGGACGCTGGTCTCCGTCGCGCAGGGTGACCGGACAGGCCGGACGCCGCTCGCCCTCGAGGGTGTGCCGGCGGCTGGGCAGCAGCACGGCCTGCCCGCCGGCGGGCTCGTCACCAACCGCGGGCGCACCTCGGTGAGCCGCCATGCCAGCAGCCGGTCCACCCCGTCGATGGCCGGCACCAGGTCGGCGGCGTACGCCGGGGTGCGGTCGACGTCGCCGAGCTCCCGGTGGATCCCGACCCTCCGACGCCCGGAGTACGTCTTTTTTCAGCCATTCCCCTATAACGCCCCTGTACGGAAAGGTACTTCCGTACGGGAGCACGCGCCTGACATCTTGCATTCACCACTCGTTTCGTACGGCCAGGCCGGTGCCCTCGGCACGGCCGGGCCGTCTCCGGAGGACGCTTTGATACCCCACATATCCAGCCGGACTAGACGCACGCTGGTCCTGGCGGCCACGCTCGGTGCCGCCCTCACGTTCGGCGCCCCGGGCGCCCTCGCGGGCACGCTCCCCATCGGCCCCTCCACCGCGCCGGCCGCCAAGGCCCACGCTCCGGCCGCCGTGCCGGCTTCCCAGAGTGCGGCCTGGGTGGCCGGCACGCGTGCCTACCTCGTGATCACCGCCCCCGGTGACAGTTCGGCGGTCCGTTCCGCGATCGCGGCCAACGGCGGCACCGTCTTCTCGAACTTCGACGCCATCGGCGTGATCGTCGCCCACTCGGCGTCCAGCGGATTCGCCGCCACCATGCGCGGCGTCGCCGGCGTGCAGCAGGTCGGCGCCACGCGCACCTCGGACGTCCCGGCCGACGCCTACAACCCGGCGCTCCCGGCCAATCCGGCCCAGGCCTCGACCCCGGCAGGAGAACCGGTCCGGGCCGACATGAGCCAGATCAAGGCCGACCAGGCCTGGGCCGTGAACCCGGGCTCCGCCTCCGTCACAGTCGGCATCCTGGACACCGGTGTGGACGACCAGCACCAGGACCTGGCGCCCAACTTCGACGCGGCCGACTCGGTCTCCTGCGCCTACGGCAAGCCCGACACCCGTGTCGGCGCCTGGCGGGACGTCGACACGCACGGCACCCACGTAGCGGGCACCATCGCCGCGGCCAAGAACGGCAAGGGCGTCGTCGGCGTGGCCCCCGGGGTGAAGATCGCCGCGGTCCGGGTCGCTGAGCCGGGCAACTCCTTCTTCTTCGCCGAGAACACCATCTGCGGCTTCGTCTGGGCCGGTGACCACGGCTTCAAGGTCACCAATAACAGCTACTACACGGACCCGTGGCAGTTCAACTGCCCGGACAACATCGACCAGGCCGCCATCATCGAGGGCGTCAAGCGCGCCCAGGAGTACGCCGAGGGCAAGGGCTCCCTCCAGATCGCCGCCGCGGGCAACGAGAACTACGACCTCGCCCACAAGACGACCGACTCCGCGAGCCCGAACGACTCGACGCCGGTCACCCGCACGATCACCAACGCCTGCCTCGACATCCCGACCGAGCTGCCGGGCGTGGTCACGGTCGCGGCCAACGGCACGGGTGTCACCAAGGCCTCGTTCTCCAACTACGGGCAGGACGTCATCGACGTCGCGGCACCGGGCAGCAACGTGTACTCCACCGTCCCCGGCGGCGGCTACGGCAGCAAGAGCGGCACCTCGATGGCCACCCCGCACGTGGTCGGCGTGGCGGCACTCATCGCCAGCGCCAACCCGGGCATCACCCCGGCGCAGATCCGCGCCAAGCTGGCCGCCCAGGCCAACGACATCGCCTGCCCCTCGGACAGCCGCTGCACGGGCACGACGGCCGACAATTCGTTCTTCGGCGAAGGACAAGTCGACGCCCTCAAGGCCGTCGGAACCACCCCGCCGCCCGGTAAGTACTTCGAGAACCTCGCGGACTTCGCCATCAACGACAACGCGACCGTGGAGAGCCCGATCGCCATAACCGGCGTGACCGGCAACGCCCCGGCCACCCTCAAGGTGGGTGTGGACATCAAGCACACCTACATCGGTGATCTGAAGGTCGACCTGGTGGCGCCGGACGGCACCGTCTACACGCTGCACAACCACGCCGGCGGCAGCGCCGACAACATCGCCCAGACCTACACCGTGAACGCCTCCTCGGAGGTCGCGAACGGCACCTGGAAGCTGCGCGTCAACGACAACGCCGCCTCCGACACAGGCAAGATCGACGCCTGGAGCCTGACCTTCTAGCGCAGGGCCCGGCGACGCCCGCGTACAACACGCACTGCGCCGCGGCGGCAGCTCCTTGCCCGCGGCCACGGACAAGGCGGGCTGCGGCCTGTTCGGCCAGGGCTCCGAACTGCCGGGTGGCAGAGGGCATATGGGCCTCGGCAGCGGTGAACGCCGCGGTTGGGGCCCATATGCCGGAGACCTCCAGGAAGGCCGCGAACGGCCTGGGGCCGGCGTCCAGTTCACCGTGCGCCTCCCTGAGGAGCCGCAGGGCCGTGTCCGCGCTGCCCGCACGGGCAGCGGGGCCGCGGCTGCGCGCGCCGCGGCCCCGAGGAGTGCCGGCCGGCTCGACCTGCTGACCCCCGCGCGGCGGCGCAGAGGGCGCGGCCGAGGGTCTGACCGGCGCCCCGGAAGCTCTGTCCGGCGGCGTCGAGCCCCGGCAGGATCACCCGGCGACCTGATGGAAGCGCTCGCGGGCGCACCACCCCGTCAGCCGTACATGGCCCCAGCCCCAGGGTCTGCAGTGACGGTCTCAGCGATCGGCAGTCGACGAGACTGCCCCGCCGTGTCGTGTGTGTCTGCCAGGCACCCTTCAACATCTATGAGGGCTGCGTCCTCTTGGCTGTGCCAGAGGCAACGGGCTGCGCTGCGTACGCGCCACGTTGAGGGGGTACTCCGCGGGAGCCAGAAACGGAGCAGGATGGATGAATCCCATGCGGGCATAGGCAGTGGACGGCCTGGCTCTGCCCTGCCGCTCGGGGCCTCGCTCGCCGTGGGCGGCGAGAGCTCCTGCATCGGCCAGGCCCGCCGACTCGCAGTCGTCTTGCCGGCGAAGGTGAGAAACCGCTGCGGTATCCCAGTAGCGACCGCCACGGTCGATTTACTCGGCTCGACCCCCTTTCGTGCAACCGCCCTCCCGATCCTCGCCACCGTCGATACGATCACCACACGCGAGCGGGGGCTCGTGACCGAGGGGGCGGTGGGGGATGAACGGTGACAGCATCGTTGTGCGCAGGGGGACTTGGCCTTGGCGGATCGCCGCGTTAGCCACGGTCGCGGGAGTGGTGCTCGGCGGCTGCAGTTCAGGGGACGACGGCAAAGCGGCCGGGCCCAGCTCTTCGGCCCCTTCGAAATCCGCGGCCGCGTCCGGCTCTCCCGCGGCCGCCGCGTCCGCGTCCTCCTCAGGTGGTGACGCGTCGTCCAAGACACCGTTCCAGGCTGACCCCGCCAAGGTGCCCAGGACGAAGAGCCGGGCCGAGGCGCTGGCGGCGGCCGTCGCGCTGAAACCGCCCGAGTGGGGCGCGGAATTCCGGGCGCAGCGGCCGGCCGTGAGTGCCCCGCACACCGCCGCCGTGCTGGACGAGCAGTGCCGATGGGAACGGCGTGCGTTGCCCCAGGGCGTCCTGGCTTCCCTGTCCCGCTACAGCGAGATCCCCGCCGCCGGCGGCAAGGGTGAGCTCAAGGTGAGCGCGGCGGTCACCGTGCACACCACCGTGCGCGAGGCCGACGAGCGGCTGGCCACCACGCTGGAGGAGCCGTTGCGCTGCCGACAGCAGCAGGTCCGTACCGACGAGCGGATCGTCAAATTGATCTCGACCGCCACTCCTTACGGCCAGGGGAGCAACACCTACTCCGACGACCAGGTCGTGGAGATGGGCAAGTATCTCGCCGGAAGCGGCGAGCAGACCTACTACTGGTACGTCACGCGGCTCGGCACGGTGACTCTGACGGTGTCGGTGAAGGGCGCCAAGGGCTACTCGGACAACGAGTTGGGAACGTACGGGTCGCGCGCCACCGTCGCGATGCTGAACCGCGTGGAGTTCGAGCTCGGAGGAGAGAGCTGATGGAGCCGCTGCGTTCGTCGGATCCCGCGCGTATCGCGGACCATCGCCTGCTCCGGCGGCTCGGTGCCGGAGGCATGGGCGTGGTGTACCTGGCGCGCACCCCGGGCGGCGCGCTGGTGGCGCTGAAGGTGCTGCTCGCCGAGTACGCCGAGGAGCCGGGCTTCAAGGAGCGGTTCCGTCGCGAGGTCGAGGTCGCCCGGCGGGTCGACAGCCCCTGTGTGGTGCCGCTGGTGGACGCCGACCCGGACGCCGAAGCTCCTTGGCTGGCGACGGCGTTCGTGCCCGGACCGTCGCTGGCCGAGGCCGTGACCGCGTACGGGCCGCTGTCCGAGCGCGGTCTGCGGCTGCTCGGCGCCCGCCTGGCCGAGGCACTGGGCGAGGTGCACCGGGCCGGGCTGGTCCACCGGGACCTGAAGCCGGGCAATGTGCTGATCGCCCATGACGGGCCGCGGCTCATCGACTTCGGCATCGCCCGCGCGCCGGAGGACCGGACGCTCACGGCGACAGGGATGGTGGTCGGCACCCCCGGCTATCTGTCTCCCGAGCAGGCCGAGGGGCGGGGCGGGGACGGCATCGGCCCGGCGAGCGACGTGTTCTCCCTCGGCTGTGTCCTGGCGTTCGCGGCGACCGGCCGGGCACCGTTCGGCAGCGGGGCGGTCGACGCCCTGCTGTACCGGGCCGTCCACGACCCGGCGGACCTCGAAGGGGTGCCGGAGGGGCTGCTGGATGTGGTGGGCCGCTGCCTGGAGAAGGATCCTGCCCGGCGGCCGGATGCCGGTGAGCTGGTGCGGGAGCTGACTGCCGACGGCGCTGCCCGGGACGAAGGGGCGTCCAGCGCCGCACCCGGGGGCGCGGAGGCGTCCGAGGTCGCGCCGCAGGACGAGGAGACGACCGAGACCCTACCGGGCCACGAAGCAGCGTCCGAGATCACGCCGCAGGACGAGGCGACGTCCGAGACCGTACCGGGCCACGAAGAAGCTTCCGAGGTCACAGCACGGGACGAAGAGGCGTCCAAGGCGACATCGCGGGACGACGAACCGGCCGGGTGGCTGCCCGAGGCGGTTTCCCGGCTGATCGCCGAGCGCTCGGCCGCCGCGCTCGCGCTGCCGGACATCGAGCACACGCTGGCGCCGTCCGGCACACCGTCCGACGCCGACGCGGCGGAGCCCGACACGCGCGAGACGTCAGGGGCGGCGGAACCGCAGAGCTCCCACGCGGCCGGCCGGCGTCGCTTCCTGCTGCTCGCCGGCGGGGCCGTGGCCCTCGCGGCGGGCGGAGGCGGGCTCTGGTGGACGGTCGACCGCGGCGACGACGGCTCGGGAGCCGAAAGCCCTGCCGCCGCGTCCTCGCGCCGGCCGACGCACACCATCGCGCTGCACGGCGATCTCAGCGGCCCGCAGCGGGCGACGGGCCGGGCCCAGGAACGCGGACTGCGGCTCGCGGCCGCGGAGTTCAACGCGCGCGACGACGCCCCGTTCACCGTGAAGGTCAAGGCCGTCGACGACGGGGGCGATCCGCGGGCCTCGGCGCGGGTCGCCGCGCAGCTCACCGACGATCCGGCGGTCCTCGCCGTGGTCGGCCCGACCACCGACGAGACCGGGCAGACGGCGCTCGCGACGTACGACGCCGGGCTGCTGCCGGTCGTCGGGGTGTCCCCCGGCACGACCGCCCTGTCCATCCAGGGGTTCCGTTCGTTCCTGCACGCACGGCTGCCCGACGCCGTTCTGCCCATCTACGTGAGCGCCTACCTGCGGGGCACCGCGCGATCGCGCAAGGTCGGCATCGTCGTCGACCGGCCGGCCGGCACTTACGGGACGAATCTGGCCAGTTCCCTCAGCAACGCGCTCGGCAGCATCCCGTATCCGTCCGTGCCGGAAGTGGTCAGCGCGATGCGCCGCGACTTCGGCGGCGCGGTGGACGCGGTGGTGTCCGCCGGTGCCGACTCCGTGTTCTTCGCCGGTCTGCCCGACCGGGCCGCGCTGATCGCCGCGACCCTGCGGGAACGCGCCTTCACGGGGGCGCGGGTCTCCGGCCCGGCGCTGCTGGACGAGAAGTTCCTGACGTGGGCTCAGGAGAGTGCCGAGGGCTGGGTGATGGTGGCGCCGGTCATCGACGCGACCCGCAAACCCGAGGCGCGCGCGTTCGCCGCCGCCTACCGCGAGCGCTTCAAGGAGGCGCCGCCCCGGTACGCGGCGGAGGCCTACGACGTGACCGGGATGCTGCTCAAGGCCCTGGCCGCGCTGCCGTCGAAGAGCCGCACCCGGCAGAACCTGCTCACGGCCGTGCGGGCCGGAAAGTACCAGGGCATCACCAAGACGTTCGCCTTCGACAAGATCGGCATGATGGTGATCGACGGCACCGGCGGCTTCCTCTGGCGAGTGGACCAGGGCCGCTTCGTGTACGACGGTCCCGCGCCCCTCACCGCCTGATGGAGCCGCTGCGGGTTGGCGACCCGTCCCGGATCGGCCGCTACCGTCTGCTGCGGCGGCTCGGCGCCGGCGGTATGGGCGTGGTCTTCCTGGCCCGTGCGCCGGGCGGCGCGATCACGGCGGTGAAGACGGTCCGGCCGTCGTACGCCGACGAGAGCGGATTCCGGGCTCGATTCCGCCGTGAGATCGAGGCCGCCCGGCAGGTCGGCAGCCCCTGGGTGGTCCCGCTGCTGGACGCGGACGCCGACGCGGAGACACCGTGGCTGGCGACCTCGTACGTGCCGGGGCCCTCGCTCGCCGAGGCGGTGGAGGACTTCGGACCGCTGTCGGTCGCTTCCGTACGGGTGCTGGGCGCACGGCTCGCCGATGCGCTCGAGGCGGTGCACGCGGCCGGTCTCGTACACCGCGACGTGAAGCCGGGGAACGTGCTGCTGGCGCCGGACGGGCCACGGCTCATCGACTTCGGCATCGCCCGCGCGCCGGACGCCACCGCGCTCACCTCCAGCGGCGTGATCGTCGGCTCGCCGGGCTTCCTGTCGCCCGAGCAGGCGCGGGCGCGGGGCGGCGAGATCGGCCCGCCCACCGACGTGTTCTCGCTGGGGTGCGTGCTGGCGTTCGCCGCGACCGGGGTGCGCCCTTTCGGCGGCGGCGGGGCGGCGGGGGTGCTGTTGCGCACGATCTACGAGGAGCCCGATCCGGCGGCGCTGCCGGACGGTCTGGCACCTCTGCTGAGGGCCTGTCTGCACAAGGATCCGGCCGACCGGCCGAGCCTCGCGCACCTTCGGGCGACCCTCGGGGAGGAAACGACCGCCGGCTCCGCCGAACCGTCCGACTGGCTGCCCGCGTCGGTCACCCGGCTGATCAACGACCGGTCCGCCGCCGTGCTCGGCATCGGAGCGATCGAGCCGACCCAGCTGTCCGCGGCCACCTCTGACACGGCGTCGCCCGGGGCCGCGACGCTCACGGCCGTCACCGCCGCCCGCCCCACCCCGCGCGGGCTCGGCCGCCGCGGCTTCCTGCGCCTCGGCTCGACAGCGGGACTCCTCGCGGCGGGCGGTGGCGGGGCCTGGTGGTGGAGCACACGGGCGAAGCCGGGAACGTCCACGGCGTCCGATACCGGCCGTCCACGCCCAGAACTGGTCGTGGCTTTCCACGGCGATCTGACCGGCGCCCACAAGGAGACCGGGAAGGCCCAGCTCAACGGCGCCCGGCTGGCCGTCGAACAGCTCAACGCGCGGAGCCACCGTACGTTCCGGCTGAAGCTGCGGTCGTACGACGACGGAGGTGACGCCGGGCGGGCCGACGAGCTGGCTGCCCGGCTGGCGAGGGACGCGAAGGTGCTCGGCGTGCTGGGCCCCACCACGGACGCCTGCTTCCGGGCCAGCGAGAAGACGTACACCCAAGCGGTGATGCCCGTCGTGTCCGTCTCGGTGGGCGTCGACACGCGGAGTTCGACATTCGACACGAACATCTTCCACTGCCATGCGGCACTTCACGTCACGTACGAACTTCTCGCCGCCCCCTGCACCCGCTATCTCAGCAACCACCTCGACGCCCGTCATGTGTTCCTCGTGGACGACCGGGCTCAGGACGACTTCGCCTGGACCGTATGCGACCAGGCCGAGCAGACGCTGCGGCAGAGCGGCCGCGACGTCACGGTGAGCCGTGTGGGCGCCGGGAGGATCGACTACGCGTCGCTCGCCGCCGAGGTGAAGGCCGCCCGCGCCGACTCGGTCGTCTTCACCGGAGACGCGGCCCGGGCCGCCGGATTCGCGTCGGCGCTGACCGCAGCCCGGTTCACCGGCGCCCGGGTGGCGACGGAGCGCGCCCTCGACCCACGGTTCCTCGCGTCGGCCGGCGCCGCCGCGACGGGCTGGGTCTTCGCCGCGTCCTTCACGGACCCGACGGCCCGCGCCTCCGGCCGCGCGTTCACGGCGGCCTACCGCGCCCGCTACGGCACCCACCCCGGCTGGTACGCGGCGGAGGCCTACGACGCGGCGATGTTCCTGGCCAGAGCCTGCGACAAGGACGGCGCCACGCTGACGGAACGGGGCGCGATCGCCCGCCGGATGACCGCGATCTCCTATTCCGGCATCACCCGCAAGGTCAAGTACGAGGCGGGGTTCGGCTACAGCCACGACGGGATGTTCGAGTTCAAGGTCGTCGACGGAGCGTTCCGGTACTTGGGGAACTACATGGACGCCGCGGTGTCGTGAAGCGGGACGGCCGTGAGGCCGGTGGGCGGCACACGGGGCCGGGATGCCTGCGGGGAGGCCACGCCACTCCCTTGCTGGGGCGTGGCCTCCCGTTCCTTGCTTTCGCACCGCGTCGACGCGACGCGCGTGCGGGTGTGTTCATTTCATGACCCCCTCAAACCAGGGTCGAAGTCGTAGCCGAACAGACCACCCCGTCCGCCTGCGAACAGGGTCCGGCCGTCCGGGCTCCACGCGCAGCACCGCAGAGGACTGTCCGCGCGCATCTGGGTCACCACCGTCGCGGTGGCAGGGTCCCAGACCTGTATCTTTCCGTCCTCGCCGACCGACGCCAACCGCGGGCCGCTGAACGCCACCGAGTTGACGGAGCCTTCGTGCCCGGTGAGTGTGTGCTGCACAGCGCCCGACATCGGGTTCCACTGGCGTACGGTTCCGTCGTCACCCGCGGTTGCGACCAGGTTCCCGTCCGCGCTGAAGGCCACCGCCCGCACGGTCTGCGCCCCGTCATGACGTAGTACATGCCCCATGGTGCTCGTGCCCAATTCCCAGAGGTGGACGGCACCCTGGTCGCCGACGACCGCAAGTGTGCTCCGGTCCGCGTTGAAGGCCAGCAGACGCACTCCTCGCGGGGCACTCGTCAGGGTGTTCCGGACCCGGCCGTCGGCCACGTCCCAGAGGTACAGCTTCCCGATGCCGTCCGCCGTGGCGAGCATGCCGCCGTCGGCGCTGAACGCCGCGGCCCGGACACCCCGGATGCCGTCGTTGCCGAAAGCCGGGACGGTCATGCCCGATTCCGGGTCCCAGACCCACATCTGACCGTCTTCCCCGACGGTGACGAGCAGCGTCCCGTCCGGCTTGAAGGCCACGGTTCGAACACCTCTGATGTATTCAGTGAGGATGCGCAGGGGTCTTCCGGTGGACGAGTCCCAGATCCGTACACACCCGTCGTCATCGGCCGTGGCGAGCCGCGGGCCCGCCGCGACGGCCAACTCCCGTATGCCCACTGCACTGCCCGAGGGGATATTGGTCGCCGGGTCGCGAAGCCGTACGGCCCGATCTTGCCCGGCGATGGCGAGCAGAGTCCCATCGGGGCTGAACGCCAGGGTGTTCACGCCGCCTTCGTGACCGGTCAGGGTCCGTAGGACGGCACCGGTCATCGGATTCCACATCCGTACAGCTCTGTCATACCCCGCCGTGGCCAGCAGCGCTCCATCGGGGCTGAAGGCCACCACATTCACATACCCCTCGTGGGCTGGAAGGGTCTGCATCGCCGCGCCGGTGACCGGATTCCAGAGCCGTACGCGCCGGTCCTCACCCGCGGTCGCCAGGATCCCCCCGTCGGGGCTGAAGGCCACCGACCTTCCGCCGATCTGATCGCTGAGAGAGCGCACTACGGTTCCCGTGACCGCGTCCCAGATACGTACACACCCGTCATCGTCGGCGGTGGCGACCAGCGTTCCATCCGGGTGGAAGGCCACGGCCCGGATACCCCCGACGCGGTCGGTCAGGCGACGTACCGCGTCTCCTGTCGCCGGATCCCATGCTCGTACACAGCCGTCCTCGGCAACGCCGGTGAGCAATCTGCCATCGGGACTGTAGGCCACCGCGTTCGCATGGCCTTCATGACCTTTCAGTGTCTGCAGGGCCGCGCCGGTGGCAGAATTCCAGACCCGTACGCGGCTGTCGTCGGCCGTGGCGAGGAGCGCGCCGTCGGGGCTGAAGGCCACCGCTCTGATCCTGCCTTCGTGCCCGGTGAGAGTGCGTAGGGCCACGCCGGTCACCGGGTTCCACAACCGTACGCACTGGTCGTCACCGACGGTGGCCAGCATCGTCCCGTCAGGGCTGAAAGCAACCGCCCGCACTTCGCCGCTGCTTCCGGTGAGGGAACGCAGCAGAGATCGATCGGGCAGGTCAGGGGGGCGCCAGCGGTTGGTCAGGGCGGGGTGTGCGGCGGCGGGCGGCCGGACGTTGACGAGTGTCAGGGCGGCCAGCCGGCTGCGCAGTACCGAGTCGAGGGCGTGTGGCGGGTCCGTGGGCGAGAGGAGATGGGCGGCACGGGCCAGGTCCCCGGCCAGCGCCCGGGCCGTCGGACTGGCAATACGGTCGAGGTCGCGCCAGGGTGCTGTGGGGCCACGTCGGCGAAGCCTGGTGTGTATCCACCGCGCATCGCCGGCCACCGACTCGGCTTCCGCCGTGCGGCCAGCGTCCAGCAGGTGCTCGACCAAGTGGTCCTGCAAGTAGCCGTCGGTCGTCCGCCACCACGCCGGCCGCGGAGCGCTGCCGTTGGTCGGCGGCAGCTCCGCCGCGACCGCGTCGAGCAGTGCCGAGTTCACCTGGGCCACAGCGGCCCCCAGTTCGACACGCAGGTAGTCGCGAACGACATCGTGCAGGGCGATGGCGCCACCGCTGACGGAACGGTCGATGGTCAGCAGCGACAGATCGGCCATCTGCATACGGAGCCGACGGACCGCGGGCTCGCCGATGCCGGCGGTGGCCCGCCACAGCATGGCGACCAAGGGCAACGGAACGGCCTCGTCCTCGGCGAAGATCCCGAGCTCGGCGAATCTGCGGCCACCGTGTCCCGGCAGCAGTTCGGTGGCGGCTTGAATGCTCGCCCGCACGGCGGTGTTGCGTCGGGCGGGGTCGTCCAAGTCCAGCGGCACATCGGGATCGGCACCGGTCGGCCCGAGTGCCCGCAGCCGGTCGAGGATCGCCCGCGCAGCCGTGGCGGGCTGTACACCCGTGGCGGCCTGCACCGCGATCAACTGGTTGACCAGCCGCAGCAACAAGGCCCAGCTTCCGGTCGCCTTGACCAAGTCGACCGCCAAGGGATCCGGCAGGGCAGGGGCCAGTTCATACGTCAGCACGGCTTTCGCCTGCGCGAACGACATCCGGTCGACCACAGCCCGTATCGCGTCAGGCGGCAGGACCGCGGGTCTGCGGGTCGTCACCAGTCGTACACAGCGCTCCTGAGCCCCGCGCAGGAACGGCTCCAATTGCTCCGGCTCCCAAACGTCGTCGATCACCAGGAGCGTGCGCGGCCGCTTGGCCAGCAGGCGGCCGAGATGGTCGCCCGCCCGGCCGGGGTCCTCACCGGATTCGAGGGTGTCGCCCGTGATGAAGCGCGTCGCCTCGGCCACCTTCGCGGCGATCGCCGCCCGGCCGCGGACATCGCGGCCCACGGTGACGACGTAGATGCGACCCCGGAAGGCCCGGCGGACTTTCGGATGGGCACACACCATGTGCGCCAACGTCGTCTTGCCGAAGCCGCCCGCCCCCTGCAACCCGGTCGTGATGCCGACCGGTGCACCATGCCCCCGCCTCCCGCGCCGACGGCCGAACGCCCCACCCCTTCCAGTCCGTCCACAGACCGCGGCAACGACCTCGTCCATCTCGTCCCGGTCGACGACCCAGGCGGGAATGGCGGGCGCCGGCGGAGGCGGCGGATCTCCCACCGCCCCCGCGGCACCGGGGCCGAACCCCAAGGAGACCATCAGCGCGACGATGCCCGCACCGCCACCCAGGACACTTGCGACGGGATCGGCGGCGTCCCAGCCACCGCGGAGTGCCGTCGCCAACAGCCACATCCCGGCGGCCGCACTCGAAGCAACCATGGCCTGTCCGAGCCGCCGACCCCCGTCTGTCATGACAAATGATCCTCGCCGCCGCGCACACCCCCGGCCAGCGACTTGGCGCGCCTGACACCGAACCGGAACAATGGGGCACAAGTGCCCGAGATGAGTCAGTCATCCGTGACATCCGACGGCGCCCCAGTCCGTTCGTCCCCGGTTCCGCTGCGGGCCGACCACGGCTGCCCGAACGCGTCGGACAACGCCTAGGGACGGTCCGCGTCCAGGGCCATGCGAACCGCGGCCAGGATGGTCTCCGTGTCGGCGCCCAGGGCGCGGGCGGCGGAGGTGAAGTCGCGGGCGAGGGTGGTGAGTTGGGAGGCGTGCGGGCGGGTCGGGCCGTACGGGGGTGCCGCGACCCGGGAGCCCGCTCCGCGGCGGGTGCGGATGAGCTCGGCGGCCTCCAGTTCGCGGTAGGCGCGGGCCACGGTGCCGGGTGCGAGGCCGAGGTCCGTGGCCAACTGGCGCACAGTAGGCAGCCGGTCGCCCTCGACCAGCCGTCCGGTGAGAATCAGCGCGCCGAGCTGGGCGCGGATCTGCGCGTACGGCGGCACCTGACTCGTCGTGTCGACGCGGACGGCGAGCTCATTCATTGCCGGACAACTCCTCCGCCGTATTGTCGCCGACGGCTCGGGGTGCCACCAAGGTGACCAGGGACCAGACGAGGGTGAACAGGTTCAGCAGGGCCAGAGGGTAGAACACCCAGAAGGTGAGTGCGCCCATCGCACCGGCGCAGCCCGTGTCCGTCAGCGAGACGGAGACCATGAGTACGGCGTACAACTGCTGGCTCGACACCAACAGCCCCCAGGCCCCGGTCACCGCCCACGCGCGGTCGCGACGCTGCTGGTCCCCACCCGGCCCGTCGGCGATCCGGCGCAGGGCCCACACGCAGGTCGGAGTGGCTATGGCGAGCGCGCCGAACATGGGGAGGCTGTAGTAGAGGCCGGGCCAGGGGCCCAGCGAGGTCCGCATCCCGTTGCAGGTGACGGCGACGACCTTCCCCGTACTGAAGACGCGGTCGGGGTCGACGGAGGCGGTGGCGGCCGTGATCGTCAGCAGCACGGCGAGCGAGACCCCCTGAAGGGCGATCAGGGGGCCCATGCGCGGAGGCACGTGGTCTCTGACCAGGCGCGGGGCGAGACTCGCGGTGCGCACCACGTCCTGCGGGACCAGAGTCAGCGCGTCGGCGAGAAGGACACCCGCCACCGCACACAGGCCGAAGGCCGTGATGCAGAACACGACGCGCTGCTCGAACTCCACATGCTGCCCCACTGTGGACATCGCCTGTGCGGCGATGATGCCGATGGCCAGGCCTGACCAGCGCGCGTAGTAGTCGGCATGCTCGAGGAAGCGGCGCTGGAGCGGGGCGGCGTCGAGCATGGAGAGGTCCCCTCGGGTCATCTTGTATCAAGCTGCTAGTACAAGATGCCGTAGGCGGAATCTTGTGTCAAACATTCGATACAAGATGACGCACAGGGAGACGGATTCCGGCGTGCGGGGGTTCCTTGTCACCTGCGATCGACTTCATCAGGGCCGGGATCCGGCCTCGACTTCATCAGGACCCGGGATCCGGCCTCCTCCCCCAACGCGCCCACGGGCCCCACCACTTGGGCGGCAGTGGGTCGGCCGGCCCCGATGTCGGCTGATCGGGGTGGAGTCCGAGCCCTCGCAGGACGTCCGCGCGAACACGGACGACGATCGTGCCGTGCCAGTGCCCGTCGGCCCGCACGCCGCACATATGGTCGATCAGAACGTCGTGTTCGGCGAAGGGGTACCAGTCGATCCCCCGGTCACGCAGTCAAACCGCGATGAGCCGACCGGGTCGCGGGCGGCCAGGGACGTTCTCGAAACGGAAGAGAGTCACCCAGTCGGAAGTGTGTCTGCCCATGGTCGCCATCATGCCGCAGCACGAACAACTGCCGCCTGTACAAATACCGGCACCCCGGCTCGATGCCTGCGCCGAACACCCTCGACGATTGCGCTGAACGCTCTCGACGATTGCGCCGAACACCGGGCAGAGCGCGGGTACGGGCCCGACGGCCCCTACCCGCGCTCGCGGAACAACTCACGGGGACCGACGGCCCACCGTACGGATGACCTGCGGTCGGCGCGTGTCTACGCCGACAGGTCCCACACCGCGTAGGCCAACGCGTCGGCGTGCCGGTTCAGCGCCGTGTCGTTGATGTTCGACGACGTGTCGCACGAGGAGTGGTAGCAGGCGTCGAAGGCCTTGCCCGCGGTGCCACCCCACTTGGCGGCCTGGGCGGACGTCTTGATGTAGTCGGCGCCGCTGAACAGGCCACCGACAGGGATGCCCGCGTTCTTGAAGGGCGCGTGGTCCGAGCGTCCGTCGCCCTCGGTCTCGATCTCCGTGGAGACGCCGATCCCGGTGAAGTACGTCTTGAAGGTCTTCTCGATGGCCGGGTCGTCGTCGTAGACGAAGTACCCCGGGTTCGGCGAGCCGATCATGTCGAAGTTCAGGTAGCCGCTGATCTTCGAACGGTTCGCGGTGGTGAGGCTGTTCACGTAGTAGCGCGAGCCCACCATGCCCAGCTCCTCCGCGCCCCACCAGGCGAACCGGAGGTGCTTCGTGGGCTGGTAGTTGGACCGGGCCACGGCGAGTGCCGTCTCCAGCACGGCCGCCGAACCGGAGCCGTTGTCGTTGATGCCGGGCCCAGCGGTCACACTGTCCAAGTGGGAGCCGGCCATGACGACTTGGCCGGTGTCGCCGCCCGGCCAGTCGGCGATCAGGTTGTAGCCGGTGCGGCCGCCCGAGGTGAACTGCTGGACGGTCGTGGTGAACCCGGCCGCGTCCAGCTTGGCCTTCACGTAGTCGAGGGACGCCTTGTAGCCGGTGCGGCCGTGCGCGCGGTTGCCGCCGTTGGCGGTGGCTATGGACTGGAGCTGGGTGAGGTGGGCCTTGACGTTGGCCACGGGGATGTCCGGTGCGGCGGCTGCCACGGGGGCGGGGGCCGCCCCGGCTGTGGAACCGCCGGTGAGCAGCGCGGCGGCCGCGACGACAGCGGTCGCCGAGGCACGCCCAGGAATGGAGAGCTTCATGTGGGGGGCTCCGAATTCCAGGGAATCCGGGCGGAGTTCCCACGAGGGGGCGTGGGGTGTCCGGGGATTCCACGGTGAATGGGGTGCCTGGATGGTGAAGGTGGGACTGACTGACCGTCAAGAGCAGTATCCGGTCACGGCCGTTCATATTCCGGACAGCCCGGCCTCCGCGCGCCGAGCCCTGTCCGACACGAGGGCGGAGCGCACCCGGATTCCTGCCTTCGGACCGACTTCGTAGACCTTCGGTCCCGCCTCGCGAATCTTCGGTCCGGCCTCGTAGTCCATCGGTCCGGCCTCGTATTCCTTCGGTCCGGCCTCGCAGTCCTTCGGTCCGGCCTCGCAGACCTTTGGACCGACTTCGTAGACCTTCGGACCGGGTTCGTAGGCCTTCGGCGGACGGCGGGAGCGTCGACGGCTTCCGAGACTGGTTCCGAGGCGAAGGACGCCGGTGCGGGGAGTCGGGAGGCGCGATGCAGGGGACGCCGGGAATCAGCCGGGCACGGTTTCTGGGAATGGCCGCGGCGGTCGGCGGCGCGGTGGCGCTGCCCGTCGGGGCGGCGGGGCAGGCACCGGCCTCGGACGAGCGGGTGACGCACGGCCGACGCGGGCTGAGCTACCGGGGCGTGGTGTACGAGGTCGGCGCCGGGGAGACGCCCGCGACGGCGTGGAACGTCCACGACATGCGCGGGGACCTTCGGGCCATCTCCCGTGATCTGCACGCCAATTCCGTCAAGGTCACCGGGGACGGTGTCGAACGGCTCACCGCGACCGCGGCCGAGGCGGCGGAGCGCGGACTGAATGTCTGGCTCGAACCGGCGCTCGGGGACGTGCCCGAGCGGGAGATCCTGGAGCATCTCGCGGAGACCGGCCGGCATGCCGAACGACTGCGCCGGCAGGGTGCCGGGGTGCATCTGAGCGTCGGTTGCGAGTTCGTGCTGTACGTCCCCGGCATCGTGCCCGGCGCGGACATCCGGGAGCGCGTCGAGAACCTGCTCAAGGGCGACTTCGACCCGGTCCTGACGGCCCGGCGACTGCGCCGGTTCACCGCGAAGGCCGCGAAGGTGGGCCGGTCCGTCTTCCATGGACGTCTGACGTACTCCGCCGCCCAGGACGAGGACGTCGACTGGGGGCTCTTCGACCTCGTGGGCATCGACTACTACTCGTACTTCCGACGGCCCTCGGACTACCTTCGCGATCTCGCCCCCTACCGACGCTTCGGGAAGCCGGTCGCCGTCATGGAGTTCGGCTGCTGCACCTTCGAGGGCGCGCCCGAGCGGGGCGGCATGGGCTGGGACGTCGTCGACTACACGAAGGAACCTCCGGAGATCAAGGCCGGTCTCGTACGCGGCGAGCATGCTCAGGCCGCGTATCTGACGGACGTGCTGGCGGCGTTCGAGGCGATGGGGCTGTACTCGGCGATGGCGTACACCTTCGTCAGCCGCGACGCACCGCACCGCCCCCATGACCCGCGCCACGACCTCGACATGGCGAGCTACAGCATCGTGAAGACGATCGAGGACCGTCCCGGCGACCCGGCTTCCGGCGTTCATTGGGAACCGAAGGAGGCCTTCCACGCACTGGCCCGCCAGTACGGGCGCGCCCGCCGCGGCTGATGCCCGGCGATCGTGTCGTACCGTCACCCGAGGCGGTTCGGGCGAACGGCGGGGCCACGGGAGTTGACCTCGGAGAGGGTCACGGAGCGTTCCGTCAGTACCGCCAGGCGAAGGAGGCACTCTCCCGGATGTCGCCCGGGCAGACGATGTCGGCGACCCGGTACGCGAAGCGCCGGTAGGCGGCCTCCTGCTCGGTGGTCAGCACCCGCGCGGCCGGTTCGCCGGCGTCCGCCCGCGCGGCCGGTGCGAGCAGCGGCCGCAGCAGTGCCAGATCCTCCGGCGCCGGCTCGGGACGGAGTGTGTCCAGCAGAATCCGCAGGTTGCCGCAGAGGCTCAAGGCGGTGGACGGGCCGAGCGGGTACGGGTGGAGTGCGGCGATCCGGTACAGCAGCGCGGCCCCGCGCAGCCGCCCGGCCAGAGCCTGCGTCAGGCGGTCCAGGACGGCCGCGAGCGTGTCCAGGTCGCGCTCCGCGATCTCCACCAGGTGCACGGGTATGTGTTCGCGTCCGTCGGGTCCCCACAGGCCGCTGCCCCGGGCGACCCGGTCGCGCTCTTCCTCGGCCTGCCGAACCACGCGGTCGACCACCGGTTCCGCCGGGTCCGTGGGTTCTTCGGGTTCGGTGAACTCGACGGGCTCGGGGACGTGGTTACGCAGCGCTTCGGGGAGCGTGGCACACACCGCCTCCCACGCCGCCAGGGCCGCCACCGGGTCGACGCCGTCCGGCAGTTGCGTCGGCTGCTCCTCGGCCGCGGCAGCGAGGGGGGCCAGGAGCATGGTCTGCGCCCGGTGGAAGTGCCAGAGCCACGCGGGGTCGCCCGGTACGAGCCGTTCGCAGCGCACGTCCACCGTGCCGGGGGTGTCTTCGCCGAGTGTCACAGGATCCTCCGAAGGACGGTTTCAGGGCAGCGCGGACGGGCGTGCGGACGGGCCTGCCCGACGAGTCCTCATCATATCGTCACACTGACGATATGGGGAAGGTTCCCTGGATTTCCGTGACTCCGGTCCACGCCCGCCCCGCGCCACAGCGTCCGAGCCGCTTGCCCCTTGCCCCTTGCAGGTCTGTCCGCGTCACACCGCGCATTTCGCTATACCCGCATCAAAAGGGGATCTGGGCTATAGGTTCATGCCCCGACCGCGTATCACCGGCATTGTCCGGTACGTCGGCAGGCAGGCAGGCAGGCAGGCAGGCAGGCAGGCAGTTGAAGCATGAGACAACGGGGGATATCGGTGCGTGCACGAGGGTTATGGATCGGCCTTGCCGTGGTCGTGGCCACCACGGCGACCGGATGCGCGGCGGAAACGACGCCTGATACGCAGGGGAGCACCGCCTCAACAGTGCCTTCGGCTCCGGGTGCGGACGGAACTGCCGGCTCGTCAAGCCCGACCCGGCAGGAACAAGCCGCACGCGCCGTCGAGCAGGCCATGGTCAGCCGCTCCGTCACCGCCTTCGACATCAACGCGCGCAATCTGAGCGACCCCGCTCAATTCCATGGCCAAGGTCGTATCGACATGTCCTCCGGCGGTACGAAGGCCGCCGCGACCCATGTCCTTTACGAGCCGGGCGAAGACCCGTGGTTTCCCCCGGACGTCGTGGTGATCGGCAACCACGCCTGGGTGACCCCGGACAACTCCCCCAACACCGACACGGTCACGTACGGGCCGACCTCCTACGTCGGCGATGCCGGCGCCGCGACGGACAACCTCGACGTCGGCAACGCCCTGCAGACTCGCTGGCTGGCATCGCCGGAGCATCTCGCGGCGCTGATCGCGCACGCCGATCACTACCGCGAAACCGATCACGCCGGACGGGTCCTCACCGGCCGAGTCTCCCTCGCGACCCTGGCATCCGACCCGACCGGAGCCTTCTTCTACCGCCCCTACGCCAAGGCGGGCCCGGGCAAGGAACTCAGCTTCACGATCGCCACCACCAGCAACTACCTGCCGATGTCCCTGGAGATGACCGTCCCCTTCCACCACGACGACTCGGACTATCTGTCCCAGTACTCCTCCGACCCCTTCTCCGTGAAGTACCGCGACTGGTCCAAGGGGCAACCCATCACCACACCGGCGCCGTCCCCTTCCCCCCAGTGGGGCGGCTTCCCACCGCAGGACAACGCCACGACGGCCCAACCCTCCGGCTGAAAACAGAACCCGATTCACTGGCGGCTCGTCCTGAAGGGGAAAGGAACAAGGCAAGGGACGGACATCCATGGGAGAGCGAGCCGGTGGTTCGACGACGGAGGAAGCAGCAGCGCCGCGGAAGGCAAGCTGGAGACGGCCGGGGCGCGGCACCGCGAAGGGCCCGTTGTCGTGGACGCGGGGGCGGGTCCGGACGTCGTGGACGCGGGGGCGGGTGCTCGCCGCGGCGGCGGTACTGACAGCAATCCTGCCCGCGTTCCACGGGGTCGTTCCGAACTCCCCCGGACACCTGGGCAGCCTGCTGGAGTCGTTCCTGCCCTGGTCAGGGCTGGCGATCATGGTGCTGCTCGGCCTGTCGCTGCTGCGCCGCTCGTCGCTCGCGCTCGTGGCCCTTCTCCTGCCGGTGACTGCCTGGACCTACCTCTTCGGCGGACTGCTGCTGCCTGAGACGAAGTCCGGTGCGCACGACCTGGTCGTGGTGCAGCACAACGCCGGCGACGAGAACACCGACCCGGCGGGCACGGCTCGCTCCCTGGCCGACGCCGGGCCCGACCTCATCGCCCTGGAGGAACTGGTGCCCGCGGCGCTGCCGGTCTACGAAAGGGCCCTCGCCCCGCGCTACCCCTACCGCGCGGTGGAGGGCACCGTAGGACTCTGGTCGAAACACCCGCTCACCGACGTCGACAAGGTGGACATCAGACCCGGTGAGATCACGGAACCCTGGAGCCGCGGGCTACGGGCCGTCGTCCACGCCCAGCACCGTGAGATCGCGGTCTACGTCGCGCACCTGCCCTCGGTTCGCATCCGCTCGACCGGGCTCGCCTCGTCCTGGCGGGACGAGAGCGCCGGCTTGCTGGGCAAGGCCATCGCCGCCGACGAACTGCGCACGGCCATACTCCTCGGCGACTTCAACAGCACGCTCGACGACCGCGGGCTGAATCCGCTGACCTCCCAGATGAACGTGCCGAGGCGCGGCTTCGCCTTCAGCTTCCCCGCCGCCTTCCCCGTGGCCCGGATCGATCACGTCATGGCCCGCTCGGCAACCGTCGGCCATCTCCGCACCCTGCCCGCCACCGGCAGCGATCACCTCCCCGTCATCGCCCGGATCACCCTGGACCAAGCACGCTGACGAGGACCGCCGACAGGAACACCCCGCGGGAAACGACGTGACAGGCGACGGTGGGCCAGCGACCATCGTGGCGTGCCGTCCGAAATGAATCACCTTGCTCTCCGCGTCGTCGCACCGGACCCGACTCAGCGCGGGGATGCGGTCGAGGTCCGGCCGATCATCGACGGTCAGGACATCCTGGCCACCGCCTTCGACCAGGGCCCAGCAGAAGACCCTGGACAGCTCCTCGCGCCCTCCCGCCCACTGATGCCGTCGCACGAGCCCAAGGAGGTTCGGCTGGCTGAAGCCGAGTGCACGGAGGGCTGTTGCGGCGCCGTCTATGTGACGATCACACGCGAGGAAGACGCCGTCGTCTGGAGCAACTGGCGGAACCCAGACGGCGCCGTGGATCTTCCTTCGTACCGGTTCGACATGCGGCCGTACGAGGCCGAGGTTGAGCGTGCCGTTGCCGACCATAGTTGGGAATGGCCCGCCCGTACCGTCGCCCGGCTTCTTGAAGAGAGCCTCCGGCGGCAGACTCAGTGGCTCGATCGATGGAGGTGTCGGCTCGCCTGGGTCAGCGCCCTGCCCTCGGAGCGCGACCGCGTCACCGTGGCCTTCTTCCATCCCGGCCCACCGGCCGGCAGTGACGAGCAGCCTTGGTTGCAGTTCCGCCAGGTCCTGTCCGTCACCGACGACGCTCCGATCGGCCAGGCCGACCGCATGCTGCGCGATCTGCTCGAGGCCGACCCCCGGGCGACCGGCGAAGTCTGCGGTGGTTCGCGCGAGTTCGCCGGCCGGTTGGGATATCCGTGGCCTGAGCGCTTCGGGCCCTGACAGGTTGGATCATCGGGTCTTGTGGCGTCAGTCCGGCCGTGGCATGCCTCGTTGGTGTCGCGGGCGAGCACCACGACTCCCCGCGCCCGGCCGTCGGCGACCGCCTCGCGGCCCAGCAGCGCACTCGGCCCGACCAGCCTGGAACGGGTGGACACCCCGCTGACGCGTTGGCCCCTGTCGGGGGACGGCGTCAGATGTCCAGGACGCTCCTGATGGTGCGGATGACGCCGTCGTCGGTGTGCGCGGGAGCCAGGTGGCGGGCGCGGGCGATGACGGCGGGGTGGGCGTTGGCCATCGCGTACGACCATTCGGCGGCGTCGAGCATGCCGAGATCGTTCAGATAGTCCCCGAACACCATCGTCTGGGCCGGAGAGACGTTCAGGTGCTCCTGAAGGCGGCGTACGGCGATTCCCTTGTCGGCGCTGTGATTCATGACGTCGATCCAGTGCTCGCTGGAGACGACCACCTGGTGGGTGTCGGCGAAGGAGGCCAGGGCGGGCGCCGTGGTGCGCTCGATCGGCCCGAAGTCGAAGACAGCCACCTTGACGATCTCGTCGTCCACCGCGGTGGCATCGTCGACCAGGCGGTGCGCGTTGTAGTAGCGGCCGACTTCGTCGAGGAAGGCCTGGTCACCGCGTTCGGTGTAGGCCGCGCGCTTGCCGCACACGACGACGCCCGCGTCCACGCCCTCGTCGGCAAGCTGCCGGACGGACTTGACCAGGCGGGCGGAGACAGCGGGGTCGAGCGGGTCCGAGGACACCTCCGTGCCGTCGCGGACGACGAACGCGCCGTTCTCCGCTATGTAGACCATGCCGTCGTCCGCGCCGGCGAACAGCTGCGCCAGCGTGGCGTACTGGCGCCCGCTGGCGGGACTGAAGACGACGCCCCGGCGGCGCAGGTCGGCGAGCAGCGGCCACAGCCCGTGCGGGACACGACCGTCGGCGTCGAGCAGGGTGCCGTCCATGTCGGTGACGACGAGCCGGATGTCGGGGCGGCCGGAGAGGGAAGCAGCGGCGGAGGCGGGGGCAAGGGCAGGTTGCGTGGTCATCGTGTTCCGGTGGGTCGGTGCGGAAAGGGGCTGAGGGCGGTCACCACTGGGTGGCGGGGTGGGCGGAGCGGACGATCAGGGAACCGAGCTCCTCGACGGCGCGGGCGCGCGCTCCGGTCAGCTCGGGCAGGGGCAACGCGGCCGCGCTGACCGGGACGGACCGTGGCGAGCGGGCGAGGTGTTCCTCGATCGCAGCGATCAGGAGGGGGTGGGAACCCCAGGTTCCGCCCACGACGACCGTCCGGGGGTCGGCGAAGGAGAGGGCCGCGGACAGGACACCGCCGATGGCGTGGGCCAGTGCGACGCGTACCCGTTCGGCGGGGGCGTCGGGGGCTTCCAGGATTTCCAGCAGTCTCGGCACGTCGATGGCGGTGGAGGAGGCCCGGCGCAGGTCGAGCGCGGCGAACACCTCGGTGAAGGCCATGGCCTGTCCGTCCGGCCCCGCCGTGTACAGGTGGGCGATCTCCCCGACGAGACCGCCATGTCCCCGGCGCACGACGCCGTCGCCGACCACGGCACAGCCGAGGCCTTCCCCGAGGTGGAGGTAGACGAAGTCGTCGACGCCCTGCACGCAGCCGTGCTCGTACTCGGCTCGGGCGGCCCAGTTGACGTCGTTGTCCACCAGGACCGGGCCGGTCACCGTGCCGGCCAGGACGGCGGGCGGATCGAGTGCGCCCACCAGGAACGGAGCGTCCGGCAGGTGCACCAGTCGCCCGGTCGCCCGGTCGACGGGGTCGGCGGCGCTCACGACCGCAAGACGCAGCGGGCCACCAGCCTCACTGTCGAGCCGTACGGCTGCCTCGCCGAGCGCCCGGGCGGCCGCTTCCTGTCCCGCCTCGGCGTGCAACGCGATGCGGACCTCTCCGTGGGTGCGCCCGAGGGCGTCCACGGCCTCGGCGACGACACCGTGCGGGGTGATGCTCGCCACCAGGGCGTTGCCGAGGTGCGGGGCCAGCGCGTAGTAGGAGCCGACCCGGCCGCGCCCGGTGGTGCGCTCGCCCGTGTCGACGAGGAGTCGTGCCTGCTCAAGGCGCTGGACGCTCTCGGAGACGGTCGGCTTGGAGAGGCCTGTCCTGGTGGCGATCTCCGCCCGGGTGAGCCGGTCGTGAGCCATCAGGGCGCGCAGCACGTTCTCGTCCGTCAGGGCACGCAGCAGTTCCAGGGACGGTTTCGGCGCGGTCATACGAGCATTCTAGTAAGGACTCTTGCCTAAACATGCACCCGGGCCTACGTTGCTCTAGTAAGGAGTCCTGACTAAAGGAGCTGAGATGACGTTCACCACCGTGCGGCGCCCCGTGCCCTCACTGCCGCACTGGAACCGGACCCCCGAGGACATCGCCGCGGCCATCCGTGAGTTCAAGCCCGCCCTGCGCGCTCGCATCGAAGCCCATGGACGCACGGTGGAGGAGGCGTTCGCCGCCGTCGAACAGCGCATCGAGGCGCGCGTCGCGGAGATAGAGGCCGACCGCGGGCTCGGCGAGGAGGTCTGGCCCGTCCTGGACTACGACGCCATCGCCGCCGGCACCGTCACGCCCGCACAGAAGGCCAAGCTCAAGACGCGCGGCTGCCTCGTCGTGCGAGGACTCTTCCCGCGTGAACAGGCACTGGCCTGGGACCAGGACATCGTCGGCTACGTCGAGCGCAACAAGTTCTTCGAGACGTACACGGGCCCGGGTGACGACTTCTTCGGCAGCGTCGGGTCCAAGCCCGAGATCTACCCCATCTACTGGTCGCAGGCGCAGATGCAGGCCCGCCAGTCCGACCGGATGGCCACGGTCCAGTCCTTCCTGAACTCGTTCTGGAAGCACACCGACGACGACGGCACCCAGTGGTTCGACCCCGACCGCGGCGCCCTCTACCCCGACCGCATCAGGCGCCGCCCGCCGGGCACGGACTCCTCCGGCCTGGGCACCCACTGCGATCCCGGCACCCTGGACCTGTGGATGACCCAGGAGTACCAGAGGGCGTTCCGCCATCTCTTCAGCGGCGATGTCGAGCGGTACGACCCCTGGGACGCCGCCCACCGCACCGACGGGCCCCAGTACTCCGGCTCCACCATGTGCTCCGCGTTCCGCACCTTCCAGGGCTGGACCGCCCTGTCCGACATGGACGCCGACCAGGGCGTGCTGCACACCGTCCCGATCCCGGAGGTGATGGCCTACCTCCTGCTGCGTCCGCTGCTGCCGGACGTCCCCGAGGACTCCATGTGCGGCGTACGACCCAACCAGGTCTTCCCCGTCACCGAGCGCTGGCACCCGGTCCTCCACCGGGCCCTGACACCGATCCCCGACGTCGGCGCCGGCGACTCCGTGTGGTGGCACTGCGACATGATCCACAGCGTCGCGCCCGTCGAGAACCAGCAGGGCTGGGGCAACGTCATGTACATACCCGCCGCGCCCTGGTGCCCCCGCAACGAGAAATACGCGGCCGACGTCAGGGAGGCGTTCACCACCGGCTCCAGCCCGAGCGACTTCCCCGACGAGCACTACGAGCGTGCCTGGAACGGCCGATTCACCCTCGGCCAGCTCAATGAAACCGGCCGTCGGGGCCTCGGCCTGAGCGAGGGTCCGGCTTCGAGGATCGTCGGTTAGCGCATCGCGGGGCACCACCCAGCCCGATGCCGTCGGCGATCGGCTTCGCAGTCGCAGCGAACAGCATGTGAAGCGTTCCCGTTCCGATCGCTCCGTCCGGGTCCGCCGGGGAATTGGTTCAGCGATGGTCGGGGGTCGTGGGAGGGCCGAAGAAAGCCCCTCCGGGCGTTGAACCTCCCCGCACCACGGCCCCGTTGTAGTCCTGCGAGAGCACCCCGCACCAGTGGGGCATCACGCGAACCCGAAGGGTCGCGCCGAGGGAAGGGACGTCCATGCCCGATACCGAACGGACTGCCATCGAGGCGGCGACACTGCCGCTGCCGAAGAACGGCGCCGGTACATCGACACGGGAGTCCGGCAATCCGCGACCGACGAGCTGACGCCTCTACTCGCAGAAGTACGCCCAACCACGTTCCCACATCTCTGAGAGCCATGAGGGACCGTCCGAGGCCGCATCGGCGCCCGACGGGGCCGACGAGATGACAGAGGAGAGGCGTACCGGATGAACGACGACACCACCGGCGGCGGCGAGGGAGCGGAAGCGGGACAGGGCCCACCCCCGTTCATCCTCTACCAGCAGGGTGACGACCTGACGACCGCTCAACGCGGCCTCGTCATCTGGGTGCACAACCTCCTGCTGCCGGTCTACGCCGGAGAGGAGTCGTCCCGCGCCCCGTGGTGCCCGCGCTGGTGGGAGCACCCCGACGCGGTGGCCCACCTCTACGGCCTGTGGATGGCATGGCAGGAAATGACCTCCGTCAAGGCCGGCATGAACGGGCCCGCCATGTGGCACCGCGACTTCCTGGGACCGGCGATGACGTTTCTGCGCGATCCCTCGGGACCGTTCTCGGGCTGCAAGCCCGGCAGCCACCGGCCGAAGGACCCGCCACGGGTCGACGTGTACGACGGCTGATCCAGGTCCTGATCCCCACCACATACCTTCCGAGCACAGAAGAGAAGAGAAACCGGCATGGCACGCATCCTTGTTGTCTCCAACGAGAGTGGCATGGGGCTCGGCGGAGTGCCCGTGTTCAACAAGCTCATCACCGAGGGGCTCGCGGAGAACCAGGCCCACAAAGTTGACCTGCTCTATGTGACGGACAAGCCGCAGGTCCACGGAGCCGCGACCGTTCGCACGGTTCCCCCGGTGGAGGGCGAGGACAAGATGGACACGATCCTCAAAGCGGCGCAGCGGGATCCGACGGAATTCGGCCTCCCGGCCAAGGGGGAAGGCCAGTATGACATCGTCATCGGGCACAGCCGGTTCTCCGGACCTGCGGCGTCCGCCATGCAGTCCGCCTGGTATCCGGACGCCGTGCACATGAACTTTCTCCACACCTCGCCCGAGAAGCTGGAGCAGGCCAAGATCACCGATCCGAACGACCCGGCCATGGTTCAGATGCGGACGGACGCGGGCCAGGCCAAGGTGAAGATCGAGAAGGACATTCTCAGGAAGGCCCGCGTCGGTGTCGGTGTCGGCGGAGCACTGACCGAGGACGTCCAGCGGATTCAGGCGATGAACGCGGAGGCCAAGAGCTGGCACGATCTCGTGCCCGGTGGCGAAACGGTCAAGACCTTCAGTCCGCCCTCGCCGAAGGAACAGTTCAACGTTCTGCTGATGGGGCGCATGGATGACCCCATGAAGGGCGGCGGCGACGCCCTGGCAGCGGTGAAGCACCTCAACGACAACGGCAAGAAGGTGCATCTCACCATCCGCGGCGCGAATCCGGAGAAGCTCCAGGAGACGCAAGCTCGCGCGGACAGCCAGGCCGGCGGACCGGGAAGGGTCACCGTCAAGCCCTTCACCAAGGACAAGCAGGACCTGGTCAACGACATGCACGCCAACCATGTGGTGATCATGCCGTCCAAGACCGAGGGCTTCGGCCTGGTGGCCACCGAGGCCGCCGCGCACTGCATTCCGATCCTGGTGAACCGGGACAGTGGCGCGGCCAAGTTCCTCCAGGATCCCGCGCGCGGTGCGGCCCACCTGGGCAAGGACAGTGTGGTCATGACGCCCGAGGATGCCTCGCAGCGCCACATCGCCTGGGCGGACGCCATCGGGAACGTCGCGGACAACTGGTCGGAGCGCAAGATCGGCGCCCGCGAACTGCACAACGTGCTGAAGGACTACACCTGGGAGAACGCCGGGACGGCACTGGTCCAAGCGGGAATGGAGGCCAAGGACGGCAACGTGCGGGGCACGAAGCAACTGCAGGGCGGTCAGCTGCAGTTCGTAGCCGGTGCCGCGAGCCTCACCTCTCCGAACGCCACCACGGGGCAGTCGGGGAACCATCAGCCAGCGGCGGCCCCCGTGCAGGGATCCCCCAAACCCACTGCCAAACCGGCGGTGCTCTGAACGGACCGGCCCGACGGGCGTGTGGGCCGGTCCGGGTACGCGCCGGTCAGCTCCGCCAGCCACGGATGCCCAGGGTGGATCCGCTCCAGCCACCCGCTCAGACGGGCCCGCCGCACGCGGCCCAGTAGTGACAGGATGCCGTCGAAGTCCGCCTGGTCCTTGGGGCGCGACGCCTTCGCCTTGAAGAGCAGTACCAACTCCGGTACCAGGTAGGGAATACCGTCCACCGTCCGCTCGATGACCCTGTCGTACAGCAGCCGCAGGCTCTCGTCCCGTCGGCAGATCCACGTCCCACCGTCGTGCGGCTCGCGGAAGACGTCGAACAGGAACTGACCGTTCACCGGGTCCCGGACCCACGTCTGGTGCGTGGCGGCCAGAGCCTCGGCTCCCGCCCCGGCCCAGATCCGTCCCGAACCCACAGCGTCACACGCGTACCCGGGGAAGCGGTCCCGGATCTCCTGGAACCCTGCCGCGGGCGCCGCGATCTCCAGGTCCCCGTGCGGTCGTGACTGCTCGCCGCGGAAGAGGTCCAGCGCCCATCCCGCCGCGACGCACCAGGGGGCGGAGACGGCATCCAGTCGCTCCGCGACCTGTTCGGGCCGCCAGGCACCGTCCACCGGGCAACCAGTTCGTCCTCTTCGAGTACTACGCCGCCACGCGGCAAGGAGTCGTTCATCCCCACAAGCTACGGGGGCCGCCCACTGCGATCGTTCCCGCTGGAACCGGACATGAGTGCGGGAGGCGGCCCCGTGAAGGAGCCGCCTCCCGGCGTTCGGCACGATCAGCAGGGGAAGGTGCCGCTGTAGAGGGCGTGTCCGTAGGAGGAGGTTCCGGAGCCGAAGCCGTAGATGCCGTCGTCGCTCCAGACCGCCTCGCGGAAGCCGCTGACGCAGGTCGACGTCGGGGCGAGCGCGAAGCCCTCCAGGTTGTCGGCCGGCATGACGGCCGGGTTCGTGTAGGTCACGTCCGGCACGATCGCGCCGGAGGCGTTGACCTTCATGAAGGTGTGGGTCTCACCGCAGGTGTTGTCGCAGGTCGCGACGAGGCGCTGGGTGCCGGCGTCGTACGTCACGTCCATCACGGAGGCCTTGCCCGTGGCGATCGTGCCGAACGTGGTGAACGTACCGTCGGAGTTCAGGCCGTAGACGTGCAGCGAGCCGTCCCACTCCAGGCCGGCGAAGAACAGACCCGAACCGTGCAGCGGGTAGTTCGCCGGGTTGTAGGCGGCGCCGGTGAGCGGGTTGACCCAGCCGTTCGCGGTCAGCCAACTGTCGGGCACGTAGCCGACGCCCTCGAAACCGAGGTTGGCGTCGTCCTTGCTACCGGTGTTGAGCTGCGGGAACTGCGAGGTCATGTCCCACTGGTGGACCGGCGTCAGCGTCGATCCGGTCGCGGCCGGGTCGAACTCCAGGATCGTGTCCTTGGGAACCGTGTTGTTGGTGTTGTCGCGCTCGGACGTCACGTAGAGGTGGCCGTTGCTGCCGACGGTCAGGCCCTCGGAGTCCGGCTCGCCGGAGCCGCTCGCGAAGCGGATCTGCTTGCCGGTCGCACTCCAGGTCGCGTCCGGGATCCACTTGCCGTTGCTCTTGACCAGCTTGTACAGCCAGTTCTTGTTCTTGGCGGCCCACAGCACGGACGGGTTCGCCGGGTCGAACGCCAGGCCGCTCACATCCCGGCCTTCCGGGCCGGTGGACGTGGTGAACGCGCAGACGTTGTCCACGATCGTGACGTCCAGCCCGCCCGGCCATGCCGCGGTGCCCGTCGGGGTGGAACCCGTACCGGAAGGCGCCTCGGGCGCGCACCCACTGGTGAGCGAGCCGCCCCCGCCCAGGAGTTGGCCGGTCGGCAAACCGCCTCCGCCACCCGAGCCGCCCGAGCAGGAGTTCGCGCTGCCGAGCGTCGCGGTCGCGGCGGTCTGGAACCAGCCGGTGCCATTGGCGCAGCGCTCGTCCGACGGCTTGGCGGCGTTGGTGGTCCAGGTCACCGAGTCGATGGTGTTGCCACTGCTGTCGACGAGGAAGACCGAGTCGTTGTCGCCCAGGCCGATGGTGGAGTTGAACGTGACGTAGCCACCGGCGGGGATGCTGCTCGCGCTCGGCGAGGAGGACGAGATCGTCACCGCGGAGTGGGAGGTGTCGGCGTCGACGTACTTCCACGAGCCGACGCTGACCGCGCTCGTTCCGCCGTTGTACAGCTCCACGGTGTCGGAGCCGTCCGAGGTGACCTCATTGATCCGTACCCGGCTCGCCGCCGGGATCGACGAGGGGCAGCCCGAGGCGTTCGCGGTGCCGAAGGTGGCCGCCGAGGTCGCGGTCACCCAGGCTCCGGTGCCGTCGCCGCCGCAACGCGCCATCGCCGGCTTCGCCTTGCCGGTCGCCCACTCGACGCGGTCGACCACCGTGCCGCCGGACGTGTAGATCACCAGCTTGTCCGAATCGCCCAGCCCCTTGGGCGAGTTGAAGGTGACGAAGCCACCGGCCGGGATGGAGGCGGCGGACGGGCTGAACGACTGCTGCGAGAAGCTGTCGTCGGACATCTTCCAGCCGCTGATGCTCACCGCGGTCGAGCCGGAGTTGTACAGCTCCACCGTGTCGTTGTTCGATGAGGTGACTTCGTTGATCCGAACGTTCTGATAGCCGACCGGGTCGGCGGCGGCCGCCGGCTGAGCGGCCAGCAATCCGGTGACGAGAAGTCCGGAGAGCGTCAGGGACACGGCGCACACAGAGGCGACGCCGGCACGCGAAGGTGAGGTAGGCACGAGGGGGAACTCTGGCTAGACGATCTTGAAACGGCGTGTACTCCGGCTGAACGGCAACTTCTGGCCACCGGAACGTCAGACGTTCGGCGCCGCTGGTCGACCTGGCATCGTGCTCTCTGATCTCGCCGCGTCCCAACAACCCCGTTCGTCCCGCGGATTGGAAGACGTAAGGCGGGTCGGTTCGGTTCGCACCCGGCGGCCGCGGACAGGTCATGAGCTTCGCGGAGGCTCCCACCCGCCGTCGAGTTCGCACCGACGGCCAAGTGTCCGAAGGCCTGGTCGGTCAGGGCCCGGATCAGGCGTCGAGAGCCGCCCTTCGGCCGCGCGGCGCGAAGCCGGCGTTCGAGGGCCACGCTCTCGCCCAGGGCCGGAATGATCTGCTCCCTCAAGGCCTGCGAACCGCTGTCGAACGTGACCGATCGCCGGATGGTGCGACGGCTGCCCTGCGGCATCGGCGATGCCTCTACCGGTCAAGGTTCCCTACGTTGTTCTGCGGGACCGGGCGAGCCCTTCGTATGGTTGGCCCACCCAGGGGCGTCGGGTGTGGCTTTCAAGGTTCTGCCGTCTGTGGCTTCCATCGATTGGCCGCCCGATGCCCCACGACGACTCGGCTGCCAATTAGGAATTGCGAATGATCGCTCCGTAGGGAATCGACAGCGAGGTCGTCCGTCGGGAGGCACCAGCACACCCCACCGCACGGAGGCACCATGGCCAGGATCTGGGCCGGCATCGACGCAGGCAAGACCCATCACCACTGCGTCGCGATCGACGAGAGCGGCCGTCGGCTGCTGTCCCGGCGCGTCGCCAACGACGAACCCGAACTTCTCCAACTCCTCGCCGACGTCCTGGCCCTGGGCGAGACGGTGACCTGGGGGCATCGATCTGGCCGACGGCGGAGCCGCCCTCGCCATCACGCTCCTCCTCAATCACGGCCAGCCGGTCTTTACCTCTCCGGCCGGGCCATCCACCGGGCCTCCGAGGGCTACCGCGGCGAAGGCAAGACTGACGCCAAAGACGCCGCCGTCATCGCCGATCAGACTCGTATCCGCCGCGACCTTCACCCCTTACGGGCTGGCGACGAGACGGTCACCGACCTCAAGATTCTCACCGGCCGTCGCATGGACCTGGTCGCCGACCGCACCCGCACCGTCAACCGGCTCCGTGCTCAACTCACCGGCATCTTCCCCGGTCTGGAGCGTGCGCTCGACGTCACCAACGTCGGCGCCCTCGTCTTGCTGTCCGGCTACCAAACGCCGGCCGCCCTCCGCCGGATCGGCCGCAAGAGGCTGGAGACGTGGCTGCGCAACCGCAAGGTCCTCCGCGCCGACCAGCTGGCCGAGGTCGCCTTTGAAGCGGCCGAGCGCCAGCACACCAGCCTGCCGGGCGAGGGACTGACCGCCCGGATGGTGCATACGCTGGCGGCGGAGGTGATGGGCCTCAACCAGCGAGTCGCCGAGATCGACAAGCTCATCGAGGCCCGGTTTCGCGAGCACCACCACTTCGAAGTAATCACCAGCATGCCCGGCCTGGGCATCATCCTCGGTGCCGAGTTCCTGGCCGCCACCGGCGGCGACATGAGCGTCTTCGGCACTCCCGACCGCCTCGCCGGCTTCGGAGGCGTCGCCCCAGCACCACGAGATTCCGGGAAGATCAGCGGCAATCTACGGCGCCCCCAGCGATACAACCGCAGACTCCAACGCGTCTTCTACACCTCCGCCTTGTTCAGCATCCGAACGTGCGAGGAATCCCGGCGGTTCTACGATCGCAAACGTGCCGAGGGTAGGCGTCATACCCAGGTCGTCCTGGCTCTCGCTCGCCGCCGCGTCAACGTCCTCTGGGCCCTTCTGCGCGACGGACGGCGCTACGAGCCGGCTCCGCCGGCAAGGGCTGCCGCATAGGCAGGGACGCGACACGCTGCGCGCGGCCAGTTGGCCTGACCCGACCCCGTCAGACCAGGCAAAACTCGTTACCTTCCGGGTCTGCCATCACCACGTGATCCGGCCTGCCCTGCAACTCGTCCTCGCGGACCACGGTCGCGCCCGCAGCGGTCAACCGCTCCACCGCCTCGACCACGCGCGGCCAGCGCACCTCCCACGGGGTTTCACGGCCGCCACCAACTTGCACGTCGATATGCAGCCGGTTCTTCGCCACCTTTGGCTCCGGCACCTTCAGGAAGGACAAGGTGGGGCCCACGCCGTCCGGATCTGAGAGGTACGCCCCGTCATCCCACTCGTCCTCCGGAACCTCATGATGCGAGAACCACTCCTCCCAGCTCCCGAACCCTGCGGGCGCGGGCTTCTCCTCGTAGCCCAACGCCAGCGCCCAGAACGCGGCCAGTTTCGCCGGGTACGCGCAGTCGATCGTCAAGCTCCACTTGGTCGCCATGAGCCCTCCCCAGTCGGATGAACGGACTGTACCGCGCACCTCCGACACATCCTGCCCGCTACCTCAAGCGTGCGCCGCGGCTTGACGAACGGCATTAGGAATCGGTGCTCGCGCTGACCGGCCGTCACTCGGCAGCCGCGTTCTCCTTCCGCCACCGCCACCTCCAGAGCTCGTCGGCCCGGTGGTCGTGCTCGAAGCCGTCACCGAGAGGCCCCACCCGCTCGATGGCCTCGGCGGTGCGCGGGTCGTCGCGCAGGGCGAGGCCGTAGGCGGCTTCCAGACGCACGAGTTGGTCGTCCTCGTCGAGCAGTCCTGCCAGGGCGTCGGCGACTGCGGGCGTACGGTCCCGGGAGCCGGCCAGTGCCGCCACGGCCGCACCCCGTGGGCCGGCATCCGGGTCCTCGGTCAGCAGGAGCAGCGCTCGGGTGATCTCCGGGAGGAGGGCGTCGTCTCGCATGCTCGCCGTACACGCTCTGAGCCGCACCTCGGCGTCCGGGTCGCGCATGAGGGTGAGCAGGGCGGCCCTGGCCGGCGGGGTGCGGGGAACGTCGTCCGTGGAGAGGGCGTACGGCACTTCGCGGCGTACGCGCGGGTCGGGATGGTCGCAGTAGCGCAGACCGATGGCTTCCTGGCCCGGATGGTCGCGGCCGGTGAAGGCGTGGAGCACCTTCGCGAGTATCTCGCCGTCCGTTTCCTCGGCCGCCCAGGCGCCCAGGAGTTCGCCCTCCTTATTCTCGTAGTAGGGGCTGGTATCGAGGAACCCCCGCATCCGCAGGTAATCCACCACGAACCGGCGATGCGCCGGGTCACGGTCGTGGCGATGGGCCACCACGGCCGACCAGGTCTCAAGGCTGCGGCGCTCGGTGAGGATCCAGCAGACCGTCGACCAGTTCACATGGTCCTCGTCATACCGGCCGACGGCACGGGCGATCAGTTCGTCGACGGGGGTCAGGATGCGGAAGGCCCACTCCAGCGACGTCAGGATGGCCCCATGGCCGGCTCGTACGGTCAGGCCGCCGAGTGAGACCAGATCGACCCAGTCGTACTCGCCGTCCTGAACGCGAACCGTCGCGGCCGGACCCTGCGCGCCCGTCCTGCGCCGCAGTTCCTCGACCGCGCCCCTCTCGTACCAGTCCCGGGCCAAGGCGAGCAGCCGTTCACGGGCGGCTTCCGAAAGCCGCAACCGGGGCTCCTTGCCCAGCACCGCCGAGAAGAGCGCCGGAGAGCCACCGTCGACGGCGCGCCACAGCGGAGTGGTCCCGTCCGGCAACACCCGGTCGGCATCCGCACCGCCCTCCACCAACGCCTCGGCCACCGGCGCGTCGCAAGCCGCCACGGCCCCGCACAGCACCGGCAACCCGCCCGCGTCCACCGCGTCCGGGTCCGCGCCCCTGTCCAGCAGATCCCGCACCGCCTCAGCGTCCCCCGCCCGAACCGCCGACCTCAGCCGACTGTCGAACTCCGTCCCGTCCACGCTTCTGTCCCCCATTCCGCATCAGACCGCCGGCCCGCCGGCCCGCCGGCCCGCCGAGGAGAGCCCGCAAACTCGCCGGCCAAGCACAACCGAGCTACGCCGCCGCGTTTCGTCGACGTCCACCGCACTCGCAGCCCAGCCCCTCCACCAGCACTCCACCAGCCGCGAGAGCCCCGCTTGCGCGAAGGGCAACGCCCCTGAAAACCCCACCGGACGCCATTCCGATGCCAACTGACAGCCTCGCACGTCAAAGACCTGCCACCTGCCACCTCGAAGGCAACGGGACAGCCCAAGTCACCTGCTGGGAGGGCTGCTGCACCGGATCGGCGCGGTGGACCTACGCGGGTACGCGCGTCCCGACAGTCAGGCCTGGTCGGCCGGCGTGTTGAGCCGCGGCGCGATCCGGTCCACACGCGACTCGACGTCGCTCCGGAAGCCGTACGCACCGGTGAGCGGCACCTGACTCCCATCGCAGAGCTGCGCGACGGGATGGCCTCGAACCTGGAGGGGAATCCCACCGACGGTCATGCCGGTGACCGGACTTCACCTGGTTCACCGCCCGCGGGCACGAACGGCACGACCCCGTCTGTCACCCCCACGACCGGCACGAGCGCCACCGCGGAGCGCGCCGAAGACACCCCGGCCCGGGAGGCGATCGCCAGAACGGCGGAGATCCCGGTCGGCGGCGGCCGGACCTTCGCGCAAGAGAGGGTCGTCGTCACCCAGTTGGAACCAGGCTCGTTCCGGGCGTTCTGCACGCACGCGGGCTGCCCGGTCAGCACGATCCGAAACGGTGAGATCGGATGTTCCTGCCACGGCGGCACTTTCGGATTCGCGGACGGCTCGGTGCTCGACGGTCCGGCCACAACAGGCCTGCCCAGCCGCGTGATATAGATCCGCGACGACAACGTCAAGCTCCTAGCGGACAGTTGAGGGCCGCCCTGTCGCCGCCGTGAGGCGGGCGGCACACGGCGACGCCATCAGGAACGTGAACGCACCGGCCGTGGGCGTCAGTCGGCGGTGAGCGAAGATCGGCCGGATTCGTAGCTGACAGCGGGATTCTCGATCGCGTTACGTGTCATGTCTCCGTCGATTCATACATGGCCGTCACCGTCCAGACGGAGAGTCACCCCCACGATGGAGGAACCTTGACCGGTTCGATGAACCGCCGTAGACACGCGCTCCGCCCACTCGCACTGCGTGCCGGACTGCTCGGCGTGCTGAGTCTGTCGCTGGCGTTCGGCGCCGGCGGAGTCGGAGGCTCCACCGCCTCGGCCGCCGACACGGACTCGCTGCAGTTGTCCGGCAGCACCACGTCCGGAATCCACAACACGTACGACCCCGGCTCGTTCGCCTACCTCGCGCAGGGTCTCGACACGGGTACCTCGATGATCGAGCTGGACGTCTGGGACGACTTCTTCACGCAGGAGTGGAAGGTCAGTCACAGCAGCCTGACCAGCAACAGCAACAACTGCGTCAACGCCTCCTCGGCCGCCGACCTCTACACCGGCGGCGCCAACAAGGACCTGGAGACCTGCCTGGACGACGTCCGGGTGTGGCTCGGCGCGCATCCCGGCCACGGACCGCTGATCATCAAGCTGGAGATGAAGGCCGGCTTGCAGGCCAACCTCGGGATGAGCCCCGCCAAGCTGGACAAGTCGATCACCGCGCACCTGGGCAGCCTGGTCTACAAGCCGAACGACCTGCTGAACAAGCCCGGCGGTGGCCAGTACGCCACCCTGGACGAGGCCGCCAAGGCCGGGAACTGGCCGACCCGGGCGCAGTTGGCGGGCAAGGTGCTGCTGGAGATCATCCCCGGCACTGTCGAGGAGAACAACCCGACCGACACCCTGTGGACGGACAAGGAGTACGCGACGTACCTGCGCAACCTGCACACCGCGGGGACCACCGCGCAGGCGAACATCTTCCCCTCGGTGCACAACGCCGCCTCGGGCGACCCGCGCACCCGCTACTCCGACACGACGCTGCGACCCTGGTTCGTGTCGTTCGACGGTGACGCGGCCGGTTACATCAACAACGGCATCGACACGAGTTGGTACGACACCAACCACTACCTGCTGTTCATGACGGACTCGCAGAATGTGTCGCCGGCTCTCGACGACGTCAGCCCGTCGGCGTCCGACGCGTCGGCCCGGGTCGCCCTGCTGGCCAAGGCGCACGCCACGGTCGCGTCGAACGACTGGCGAGGCCTGCCGGACGTGCAGTCACTGGTCCTGCCCCGCGGCTGAGCCAGGGCTGTTTCGCGGTACTGCCACTGAATCGCTCCTCCGTTCAACCCACCGGGGGGGCCCGCCGGCCCGCGACCCCCCCCCCCGGCCCCCCCCGCCGGCACACACCACAACCCCCGGCCCCCGCCGGACACTAGGGCCCC